>NZ_JBEXTX010000092.1:0-32499 GCF_040614175.1 Amycolatopsis sp. NPDC006131 | reverse complement strand
GGTCACCGGCGGAGCAGGACCGGACCCTGGGTCTGGTGCGGAGCCTGAACTCCTAGTACCGGTCCGTGGTGTACGGCGTCCCCGCCACAGGGCGGGGACACCACCGAGCGGAAAGGCGCGCCCGTGCCTCCACCGCCGGGCCGCGCGACCCGCACCCGGTCAACCTGCCAACCGCGCCCGCGCGTCCATCAGCGCGAAGCCCAGCAGGTTCAGCCCCGGCCACCGCTCCGGCTCCCCGGCGCGCGGATCGTCCGCCGCGACGCCGATACCCCAGATCGCATCCACCGGGCTGGCCTCCACCAGCACCCGCGAACCCGTGCCCAACAAGAACCGCCCCAGCTCCGGGTTCTGGCCGAATTTCGCGACCGATCCGGCGACCACGATGTCGTACCGGGACGCCTCCCAGCGGGCCGGCTCGAAGCCCGCCACCTGGCGGCCCAGCTCCTTCGCCCGCCCGGGGTGCGGGGCGCGCAGCACCTCCTCGGCCACCGCCGCGTCGCCGAACAGCTGCGCCTTGCGCCACATCATGTAGTGCTCCGCCGTGGCGAACTCGCGCCCGTCCACGGTGAACGGCGCCGGCCACCACTGGCTCAGGCACCCGCGCCCCGCACTGCCGTCCGGCTCCGGCCGGTGGCCCCAGAAGAACAGGTACTCCACCCGCTCGCCCCGCCGCACCCGTTCGATCAACTCCGCTCGCACAACCGGCAGTATCGCCGATCAGAAGCCGGAGATCACCGTCTTTCCGACGGTCCGCCCGGTCTCCGTCAGCTCGTGCGCCTGCCGCACCGTCGAAGCGTTGATCGACTTCAGCTCGGTCGTCAGCGTGGTCTGGACGACACCCGCGTCGACCAGTTCGGCCACGTGCGCGAGCAGGTTGTGCTGCGCGATCAGGTCCCAGCCGTGCAGCGGCCGGGTGAACATGAGCTCCCAGTGGAAGCTGATGCTCTTCCCCTTGAGCGGCAACAACTCCAGCCCCGGCGGCTCGTCGATCGCGGTGATCGCGCCACCCGGCCGCAGCAGCTCGGCGAACTCCTCGATCCGGCCGGCGGTGTTCGGCGAGAACACGTAGTCCACGCCGTCCGGCGCCACCTCCCGCACGCTCGCGACCAGGTCCCGGTGGTCGGCCACGTGGTGGGCGCCCATCGAGCGCACCCACTCCCGCGACTCCGGGCGCGACGCGGTCGCCACCACGGTCAGCCCGGTCAGCGCCCGCGCCAGCTGGATCAGGATCGACCCGACCCCGCCCGCGCCGGCGAGGACCAGCAGCGTGCCGGTGCTGTCCGGGCCGACCCGGAACCGGTCGTGCAGCGTCTCGTACGCGGTGATGGTGGTCAGCGGCAGCGCCGCGGCCTGCGCGAACGACAGGCTCCGCGGCTTCGGGCCCACGATGCGCTCGTCGACGACGTGGTACTCGGCGTTCGTGCCCGGCCGGTCGATCGTGCCCGCGTAGTAGACCTCGTCGCCGGGCTGGAAGAGGGTCACCTCGGCGCCGGTCGCGGTCACCACGCCGGCCGCGTCGAAGCCGAGCACCCGCGGCTCGCCGCCCGGGTCGGAGCCGGCGCGCACCTTCGTGTCGACGGGGTTGACCGACACCGCCTCGACCCGCACCAGGAGGTCGTGCGGCCCCGGCTCCGGGACCGGCAGTTCGACGTCCTCGAATGCGGCGGGATCGGTAATGGGCAGGGACTTGCGGTAGGCAACCGCGCGCATGGTCGTCATACCGGTGACGGTAGTAGGAAGGTAGTAGTTACCTGCAAGGCGTACAAGTTCCCATCGGGTACCATCGCAGCGTGCAGACCTGTGGTCCGAAGGACGTCTACGCCGCCGCGTGCCCATGCCGGGACATGCTCGACCTGCTGGCGAACAAGTGGAGCGCGCTCGTGCTGGGCGCACTGGAGGGCGGCCCACAGCGGTTCGGCGCGCTGCGGGCGCGGCTGCAGGGCATCAGTCCGAAGGTGCTGACCCAGACGCTGCGCAAGCTCGAGTCGCACGCGCTGATCGAGCGCGAGGTGTTCCCGGACGTGCCGCTGCGGGTGGAGTACCGGCTGACCCCGCTCGGCGCCGACGCGGCCGTCCCGCTGGCCGCGCTGCGCACCTGGGTGGAGGACAACATCGACCGCTTTCCGCAGCCCGCCTGAGAAAAGCGCGCTTGACCTCGAGTTAGCTCGAACTTCTAACGTCGTGGCCATGACGGATGCGACGGCGACCGCGGTGCGGATGCCACCCAGGACACTCCTTCTCACGCTGCTCGGCGTCAGCACGATGACGATCATGGCCAGTGCCACCATCACCCCGGCGCTGCCGGGCATGGAACAGCACTTCGCGGCCACCCCGAACGCCGCGCTGCTGGTCCGCCTCGTCCTCACCCTCCCCGGGCTCGCGATCATGCTCGCCGCGCCGGTGCTCGCCCGGCTGAGCGGCCGCGCCGGGCGGGTCCGGGTGCTCACCGCCGGGCTGGCGCTCTACGTCGTCGGCGGCGGGTCGGGCCTGGTGCTCGACTGGCTGCCCGGGCTGCTGGCCGGCCGCGCCCTGCTCGGCGTCGGCATCGCGGCCATCATGGTCACCTCGACGGCGCTGCTGGCCGACCACTACCCGGCCACCGAGCACGGCCGGGTGCTGGGGCTGCAGGGCGCCGCGATGGGCTTCGGCGGCGTCGTCGCGCTGCTGCTCGGCGGGGTGCTGGCCGACCTGAGCTGGCGCGGGCCGTTCGCGGTGTACCTGCTGGCGGTGCCGATGGTCGTGCTGGTCCTGCGGTTCGTGCCCGAGGCGCCGAAATCCCCGCCCGCGCCCGGCGGTCCACAACGGACGCCGCGGTTGTACGGCCTGTACGCGCTGATGTTCCTCGGCGTGGTCGTCTTCTACACGGTGCCCACTCAGGCCCCGTTCTGGCTGGGCGCGGTCACCGGCGCCGGCCCGGTCGTCGTCGGCGTGCTGATGGCCGCGCTGAACCTCGTCATGACGCTGGTCGGCCTGAACTTCCGGCGGCTGCGCGCCCGGTGGGACTTCCGCGTGCTCGCCGCCGTGCTCTTCGCCGCCTACGCGGCCGGGCTGGTCGTGCTCGGCCTCGCGGGCGGGATCTGGATGGCGGCACTCGGCATGCTCGTCACGGGCGTCGGCATCGGCCTGCAGAATCCGGTGATGAACGGTTGGGTGGTCGCCTCGGTCGACCCCGCGGCCCGCACCCGCGCGCTCGGGATGCTGACGTCCGCGTTGTTCCTCGGCCAGTTCGCCTCGCCGCTGCTGGCGCAGCCGGTCGTCGACGGCGTGGGCCTCGGCAACACCTTCGTCCTCGCCGGCGCCCTCGGCCTGGTGGTTTCCGTGGTCCTGGTTTTCCTGCGCGGGCGGGCAACCTCGGATTCTCCCGCCGCGTGAGGAGGTGCGTAGGCCCACGACAGGGAGGAAAGGGCATGCGCATCAAGGGAATTCTCATCGGTGCGGCGGCCGGGGCGATCGGGCTGGCATTGTTCACGGCACCTGCCGCGAACGCGGCGGCGCCGGTGGACTGCGACCCGAACCCCGGCTCGACCGGCTCGTGCGGGTGGGTGAACGTGGTGCCGGAGGTGGTCCACCGCGGGGACGTGGTGGACGTGGAAGCCAACTGCCTCAACGCGGTGGCGCTCCCCGAGTCCGACGTGCTGCTGAACTTCACGCCCACCGGCGAGCCGACGCACTGGTCGGCGACGGTGTCGCCGAAGGCGAAGCGGGGCGCGCACACCGTGTCGATCACCTGCCCGGAAAACACCTACGCGAAGACGTTCTACGTGGTCCGATGAGGACGGACGGCGCGCTCGCCCGGCCACTGGCCGGGCGGCGTGACCGCGGGTAGCGTCCAGGCCATGAGGCCCGCTCGCCACCAGCAGGATCCGGCGCACGCGCAGTGGATCCTCGTCGACGCCCGGCACGGGCCGAAGGTGGGTCTCCTGCTCGCGATGGGGAACGCGAGCTACCACGGGGTCGCGCCGCGCAACGCGCTCGACCACCGCGTCGCCCAGTACCTGCTGCGGCAGCGCCTGGACCAGGCCGTCCGGACGGGCCGCCCCGCCGACGCGGCGCGCGTCGCTTACGCGGGCCGCGAATGGCGGGTCCGCGTCCGGCCGGTCCGGGCGCCCGTCTCCGCCGCGGTCGTCGGCGCGCTCGCCTGCTACATCGAGGCCTCCGCCGACTGGGCCGACCACCCCCCGCCGGTCGTGGGCACCTGGGAATGGCGCATCACCGAGGGTGGCACCGACCACCGCAACGTCGTCGCGTGGAGCGACGAGACCTTCGAGCTGTACGGGCTGGCGCCGCCGGAGGACCGCTCCGCCCCCGCGGACGCCCAGCCCCGCTTCCCGCGCGGCCGCTGGTGGGACGGCACGTACTACCTGAACAACCTGGTGATGGACTCCTGGCGGCCCGCGGTCCGGGAGTTCCGCGACGCGCTGCTGCGCGACCGCGTCGGCGAACTGCACCTGTGCAGCTACAAGGCCCAGCACCGCGCGTCCGGCGAACCGGTCGCGCTGCGGCTCGCCGGCCGGGCGGATCCGGACCGCCCGGGCTGGTTCCGCGGCCTGGTCACGCGGGACGCCGGGGCGCGCGAGAACGTCCCCGTCCCGGCGCCCGCGCCGCTGGTCCGCGCGCTGCTCCTGGCGTCGCGGGATCCGGTGGTCGTGGTCGACCGCGTGCTGGAGGAACTGGAATCGGCCAACGCCCTGTTCGACGCGCTCAACCTCGCGGTGCCGTCGGACCACCACATCCGCAAGCTGGTGCACCCGTTCGACGTCCCCGCCATGTCGAAGCTGCTCAACGCCGCGGCCGCGGACCCGGACCACGTGGTGGGCCCGCAACGTCTGCGGCTGGCGACGCTGTCCGCGGACGTGTGGCGGGAGTTCGACGTGATCGCGGTCGGCGGCGCCGCGAGCGACGGCCCGGCGCGGCACGTGGTGTGCCGTCTCGCCGCGGTCTAACCCGGCACCCGCGCGACCGCGCCACGCATCGCGCGTTTGGCCCAGTCGGTGTAGCTGACCTGCCGTCCCGGTTCGGCGAGGCAGTCCGTCAGGTAGGTCACCGGCGTGACCAGGGACAACCCGTCGAAGAACCGCTCGACCTGGGACACGTTGCGCAGCACGTACGGCGTGCCCAGTTCGCGTTCGTAGACCTCGGAGAGCAGGTAGAACGGCGGCAGCGACTCGGCGGGCATGTCCTCGCCGCACCCGATGGACAGGGTGAAGCAGCTGCCGGGGGCCAGCCGGTCGGTGTACTGGCGCACGACGTCGTAGAGGTCCTCGCCGTGGCAGAGGCGGACGAACGACAGCACGCACAGCATCCCGAGCCACACCGGCTCGCCCAGGTCCAGCCGCTCCGCGGCCTGGTCCAGCACGCGTTCCGGCTCACGCAGGTCGGCGTGCAGGACGTGCGTGTTCCCGTTGCCGGACAACAGCTTCCGGTACTCCTCCACCGGCCCCAGCTCGTAGTCGACGTAGACGACGCGGGCGTCCGGGTGGCGGGGCTGCGCGACCTCGTGCACGTTGCCCCACCGCGGGAACCCGCAGCCGAGGTCGAGGAACTGCCGGATCCCCTGGTCGAGGGCGTAGCCGACGGACCGCACCAGGAACTGGCGGTTGAACCGGGCCGCCCGTTCCGGCACGTCCCGCTGCCCGGCGGGGAACTCGGCGACCATCCGGCGCGCCGCTTCGCGGTCGTGGCGGGTGTAGCCGCTGCCGCCGAGGTGGATGTCGTAGACGCCGCCGCAGGTCGCGCGATCCGTCGTGCACCGTGGCCCGTACGTCACCGGTCACCTCCCAGTCCGGCCAGCCGGGCGGTGAGCCCGGCGATCAGCAGGTCCAGCCCCACCTCTCGGGACATGCAGATCTCCACCAGTACCGCACGGGCCGCCAGCCCGCTCTCCGCGCCGAAGCCGACGTCGGCGAGGCGCGCCGCGACGGCCTCCAGCAGCGGAGCGGCCGGGCCGGTTCCGGTGGCCGCCACCGCACCGACGCCCGGGTACCGGTCGAAGACGGCGCGCATCCGGCGGGCGAGCGCGCGGATCCAGCCCGCCCACTCGCCGTCCGCGGGGAGGCCGATCCCGGCGCACACGTCCGCCACGACGGCCGCCTCGACGTCCGCCCGGTTGCCGACGTGGTACCGGATCACGTTGGTGCGCGCGCCGACCGCGGCAGCCAGGTCCCGCATCGTCCAGCCGGACAGGCCCTGCCTGCGGGTCAGCTCCAGGGCGGCGGACACGACCACCGAACGCGTGATCGGCGCGCGCTCACGGATGGGCGTCGACATCCCGGCCCTCGATCGCGTGCGGCCGGAGCGGTCCCAGGTGGGGGCGGTCGCGGAGGGGGTGGACGAAGCCCGGCACAGCAGGATCCCGTTCGGCGAGGGGTCACGGCTGCCACACCCCATGATCGCGGGGACGGGCTCACCTCTTTCTATACCAGGAGCACCGCCACCGCCAACCCCCGTGCGGGGCAGGTCCGCCCCGTACTATCGACCGGCACTCATCGTGGTCGATGGGAGGAACGGTGGTCGCCGAGGAGGAGCCGACGGGCGTGCGCGCCCTGTGGCGTGCCCGGCGCGCCCCGGACGCCGCCGACGTGCTCGCCGCCGCGCGGGGCGTCGCCGGGCACCTCGCCGACGGGCTGTCCGGGCCGGGCGCGCGGGCGGCGGTGAAGGGCGTCCGGTCCCTGCTCGGCGTGCCCGCGGCCGGGCTGGCCGACCTCTCCGGCGCGACCACCTGGGCCGGTCACCCGTCCGACGAGGACGCCGCCCGCGAACTCGTCTCGGCCGTCCTGCACAGTGAGACACCGGCCGGGAAGGCGCCGCTGCGGGCGGTGCCCCTCGACGTCGACGACGAGCTCGCCGGGGTGCTCGTCGTCGAGGGCGAGGCGTCGCGCAAAGCCGTGCAGGAGGTCGCCCGGCTGGTCGCGTCCGCGCTCGAACGGGGCAAGCTGGAGGCCTCCGCGGAGCTGGCGGCGCAGTCGGAACTGCGGGCGCTGCGCGCGGAGATCTCCCCGCACTTCGTCTACAACGCGCTCACCGTCATCGCGTCGCTGGTCCGCTCCGACCCCGACCGCTCCCGCGAACTGATGCTCGACTTCGCCGACTACATCCGGCACAGTCTCGCCAGGCACGGCGAGTACACCGCGCTCGCGGACGAGTTCCACGCCATCGAGACCTACCTCGCGCTGCAGCGAGCCGTCCTCGGCGACCGGCTGCGCGTGCAGATCCGCGTCGCGCCGGACGTGCTCGCCGTGCCGGTGCCGTACCTGGTGCTGCAGCCGCTGGTCGAAAATGCCATCCGGCACGGGATCGAGCCGCTCGGCAGGCCCGGCACGGTCTCGGTGCGCGGCGAGGCGGAAGGGAACGACTGCGTGATCAGCGTGGAGGACGACGGCGTCGGCATGCCGCCCGCGGACGCCGAAGCGGTGCTGTCCGGCGACGGTGAACGCGTCGGGCTGGCCAACGTCGACCGGCGGCTGCGCAGTGTGTACGGCCCCTGGTGCGGCCTGGTCGTGGAGACCGCGCCGGGCGCGGGCACCCGCGTCGTGGTGCGGGTGCCGATGTTCCAGCCCGGGGTGGTCCTGCCGTGACCGGGTTGCGCGTGCTCGCGGTGGACGACGTGCCACCCGCGCTGGAGGACATCTGCCAGCTGCTGCGGGAGGCGCCCGAGGTGGCGGAGGTGACCGGCGCCGGTGACGCGCTGACCGCGCTGCGGATGATCCAGAGCGAGCGGTTCGACGCGGTGTTCCTGGACATCTCGATGCCCGGCCTGGACGGGCTGGAGCTGGCCGGCCTGCTGGCGAAGCTGAGCGAACCGCCGGTGATCGTGTTCGTGACGGCGCACGACGGGCACGCGGTGACGGCGTACGGCATCGGCGCGGTGGACTACCTGCTGAAACCGGTGCGCGCGGAACGGCTGTCGGCTGCCCTGGGGAAGGTGTTGCGGATGCTGCCCGCCGGCGCGCCGAGGTCGCCCGGACTGGCCGACGCGCTCGCCGCGCTGCCGGTCGAGTCGCGGGGGCGGACGCGGTACGTGCGGCGCAGCGAGGTGCTGTTCGTCGAGGCGCAGGGCGACTACGTCAAGCTGCACACCCGCGGCGGCGTGCACGTGGTGCGGATGCCGATCTCGCGGCTCGCGGAGTACTGGGAGGGCAGCGGGTTCGTGCGGGTGCACCGCGGTTACCTGGTGGCGTTGGACGCGGTGCGCGAGCTGCGGAGCGACTCCGTGGGCGGGCTGCTGGCGCACACGGCGGCCGGGGACGTCCCGGTGAGCCGGCGGCACGCCCGGGAGCTGCGGGAACGCCTGTTGCGCGCGGCGCAGCGCAGCGAGCTGAACCAGCGGGGGCGGTGATGGTGAACGCTTGGCGGGTGCTCCCGGGTCGCGCTGTGGATCCCGGGACCGCGACGCCGGGGCGGCGCCCACAGCGCGGCGGCACCTCCGCGCCCCGCAACACCCACCGCCCGGCGGAGCTCCCCGCCCGGCGACCGGGCAGGTGCCCGGCGGCTGCCGCGCAACTCGGCCACGGTTCCCAGATGCCCTCACAACACAGGTGCAAGGCCGGGGTACTGGCCGCTACCCCGCGGGGAGGTGCTGAATGCCCAACCGCCGCGTCGCGGTGATGAGTCCGCAGACCCGGCTCGCCCATGCGCGTCGTAGGCAGCGCGGACGCTGGCGCCCGCCGCGGCTCGAAGCGGCCGACGCCGAGCGCGCCCTGCAGAACTACCGCCTGCAACGCCGCCGGGCGGTCGCCGCGCTGCTGCTGCTCTTCGCGGTCCTCGCGGGGCTGCCGGTCCTGTTCGCGGTCTGGCCCGCGCTCGACCACGCCCGCCTGGCGGGGGTGCCGGTTTCCTGGCTGGTGCTGGCGGTGATGCCGTACCCGCTGCTCATCGGGCTCGGGCACTGGCACCTGCGCCGCGCCGAACGAGCCGAGAAACGTTGATGGCCGGCCGCTCCGCACTCGCCTCACGCCGAACAAGCCAAACAGCGCTGATGGCCGACCACCGCGCACCCGCCCAGCACGCACGAGCACTGCTCCTGCAGCGAACAAACCGAGCGGCGCTGACGGTCAGCCACTTCGCGGCCAGCACCCCCGGGCGCCTGTCCCGCGCCGAACGAACCGAGCAGCTCTGATGATCGATCCCCCCGCGGCCACCCTGAACCCCGCTGCCCGCCACTCCCGCGCACTGGCCCCGCACCGGACAAACCGAGCGGCGCAGATGAACAGCCACTCCGCACTCGCCCCGCACCCCGCCGCCCAGCACGCCCAGGCAACGGCCCCGCGCCGAACAAACCGAGCAGCCCTGATAATCGATTTCCCCGCGGCCACCCTGAACGCCGCTGCCCGCCACTCCCGCCCGCTGGCCCCGCGCCGAACAAACCGAGCAGCGCAGATGAACAGCCACTCCACACTCGCCCCGCACCCCACCGCCCAGCACGCCCAGGCAACGGCCCCGCGCCCGACTAACCGAGCAGCCGTGATGATCGATTCCCTCGCGGCCACCCCGAACCCGCTGCCCGCCACTCCCGCGCACTGGCCCCGCACCGAACAAACCGAGCGGCGCAGATGAACAGCCACTCCGCACTCGCCCCGCACCCCGCCGCCCAGCACGCCCAGGCATCGGCCCCGCGCCGAACGAACCGAGCAGCCCGGATGATCGATCTCCCCGCCACCGCCCCGAACCCCGCTGCCCGCCACTCCCGCGCACTGGCCCCGCACCGAACAAACCGAGCGGCGCAGATGAACAGCCACTCCGCACTCGCCCCGCACCCACACGCCCAGGCATCGGCCCCGCGCCGAACAAACCGAGCAGCCCGGATGATCGATCTCCCCGCCACCACCCCGAAACCCGCTGCCCGCCACTCCCGCGCACTGGCCCCGCACCGAACAGGCCCAGCGACGCTGATGGTCGGTCCCACCACGGCCGCCCCGCACCCGTCCCGCGCCGAACCAACCGGGCAGCCCTGATGGTCGGTCTCTTCGCGGTCGCCCCGGTCGTCCTCGTCACGCTCTTCATCGGGCTGCGCGGGGTCGCCGCCATGCGCACCACCTCCGACTTCCTCGTCGCCTCCCGGCGGGTCACCCCACTGCTCAACTCGGCCGCCGTGTCGGGCGAGTACCTCTCTGCGGCCTCGTTCCTCGGCGTCGCCGGGCTCGTCGTCAAGGACGGGGTCGGCGCGCTCTGGTACCCGGTCGGCTTCACGGCCGGCTACATCGCGATGCTCGTCCTCGTCGCCGCGCCCATGCGCCGCTCCGGGGCGCTCACCGTGCCCGACTTCGCCGAGGCCCGGCTCGCCTCGCCGGCGCTGCGCAGGCTCGCCGCCGTCGTCGTGCTGGTCATCGGCGCGCTCTACCTCGTGCCGCAGTTCCGCACGTCCGGCCTGGTGCTGAGCGTGGTCAGCGGCACGCCCTACTGGGTCGGCGTCGTCCTCGCCGGGGCCGCCGTCGCCACCACGCTCGCGCTCGGCGGCATGCGCGCGGCGACCTACGTGCAGGCCTTCCAGTTCGTGCTGAAGGTCGTCCTGTTCGCCGTCCCCGCGCTGTGGCTGGCGATCACGGCCGGCGCCGCCGCCCGCGACGAGGCCCTGCACCCCGCCGAATTCACCCAGCTGCGCCAGGACACCCGCGTGGTCTTCCGCGTCGACGTCACCCTGGAGGCCGCCCAGCCCATCCAGGCCAGGGAGCCCGACGGCACACCGGTCACCCTCGCCCCCGGCCCGCACACCTTCGCCGCGGGCGAGGAACTCGTCTTCCTCGCCGGACAGCCGGTCCCACAGCTGCCAGGCACCGCCCCGCCGGGCGCCGCGGGCTGGGAACGGCCGCTGCTCAACCTGAACAACGAAGGCCACCCGCTGCTCGGCACGCTCGCCGTCCTGGTCGCGACCGTGCTCGGCACCATGGGCCTGCCGCACGTCATCATGCGCTTCCACACCAGCCCCGACGGCCGCGCCGCCCGCCGCACCGCCGCCCTCACCGTGGCGCTGCTGTCCGCGTTCTACGTGTTCCCCGGCGTCTACGGCGTGCTCGGCCGGGTCCTGGTGCCGCACCTGTACCTGTCCGGGGCCACCGACACCGCGGTCGTCGCGCTGCCGATGCAGGTCGACACCGGCTGGGCGGGCACGTTGTTCACGGGCCTGCTCACCGCGGGCGCGTTCGCCGCGTTCCTCGCCACGTCACTGGGCCTGCTGCTGGCGGTGTCCGGCGCGATCGCGCACGACCTCGCGCCGGGCGGGCTGGCCCGGCTGCGCGGCACTGTCGTCGCCGCCGCGGCCGCGGTCGTGCTGCTCGCGCTGTTCGCCGTGCACCTCGACGCGGGCGTGCTCGTCACGTGGGGGTTCACGGTAGCGGCGTCGACGTTCTGCCCGCTGCTCGTGCTCGGCATCTGGTGGTCGCGGCTGACCGCGCGCGGCGCGATCGCCGGGGTCCTCACCGGACTGCTCGCGACGTCCGGGGCGATCCTCGCGACACTGGCCGGTGCGGACGTGCACGGCGTGCTCGCGATCCTGCTCGCCCAGCCCGCGCCCTGGTCGGTTCCGCTGGCTTTCGGCACGATGGTGGTGGTGTCCCTGCGCGGGCGGCCGCCTGCCTGGGCGATCACCGCCATGTTGCGGCTGCACCTGGACGAGACCCCGCCGCGGCAGGCCGCTCCACGCCGCCGTTCGACCGGTTTCCGCGACCGCTTGTCGACCGTTCGTCGCGCCCGCTGACGGTTGGTCGCCACGCCACGGCGTCGCACGTCGTGACCTCCTAACGTGTCCGCCACCACACGACAAGGAGGTCTCCAGTGGCGGCCACCGAGCACGATCTCGGCCACGAGGAGTGGACGAAGGTCCACTCCAGCCCCGAATTCGCGCAGCTGCGCCGAAGGCTGCGGGGCTTCGTCTTCCCGATGACCGCGTTGTTCCTGGGCTGGTACCTGCTCTACGTCCTGCTCGCCGACTACGCGCACGGGTTCATGTCGACCAAGCTGATCGGCAACTTCAATGTCGGACTGCTGCTGGGACTGCTGCAGTTCGTGTCCACGTTCCTGATCACCGGCCTGTACGTCCGCTTCGCCAACCGGAAGCTGGACCCGATCGCCGACCGCATCCGTGAGGACGTCGAGGGAGGCGCGCGATGAACCTCGCCGCGGGAGTCGCGGGCAGCAGCCCCGCGCTCAACATCAGCATCTTCGGCCTGTTCGTGGCCGTCACACTGGTGATCGTGCTGCGCGCCAGCCGGAACACCAAGACCGCGTCGGACTACTACGCGGCCGGGCGCGCGTTCACCGGGCCGCAGAACGGCGTCGCGATCGCCGGTGACTACCTGTCGGCCGCGTCGTTCCTCGGCATCGCGGGCGCCATCGCGGTGTACGGCTACGACGGGTTCCTGTACTCCATCGGCTTCCTGGTGGCGTGGCTGGTCGCGCTGCTGCTGGTCGCGGAACTGCTGCGCAACACCGGCAAGTTCACGATGGGCGACGTGCTGGCGTTCCGGATGCGGCAGCGGCCGGTGCGCGCGGCGGCGGCGACGTCCACGCTCGCGGTGAGCTTCTTCTACCTGCTCGCGCAGATGGCCGGCGCCGGTGTGCTGGTTTCGTTGCTGCTGGGCGTGTCCAGCGGGGTCGGGCAGTCGGTGGTCATCGCGGTCGTGGGTGTCGTGATGATCATCTACGTGCTCGTCGGCGGCATGAAGGGCACCACCTGGGTGCAGATCATCAAGGCGGTCCTGCTGATCGCGGGCGCCGCGCTGATGACCGTGTGGGTGCTGGGCAAGTACGGGCTCAACCTGTCCGCGCTGCTGCAGGGCGCGGTGGACCGCTCCAGTGAGGCGGTGCTGAACCCGGGCGCCCGCTACGGCGCGACCGGCACGTCCAAGATCGACTTCCTGTCGCTGGGCCTGGCGCTGGTGCTCGGCACGGCCGGTCTGCCGCACGTGCTGATGCGGTTCTACACCGTGCCGACCGCGAAGGAAGCCCGTCGTTCCGTCGTGTGGGCGATCGCGCTGATCGGCCTGTTCTACCTGTTCACGCTGGTGCTCGGCTACGGCGCGAACGCGCTCGTCGGCGCGGACGTGATCCGCAAGGCGCCGGGTTCGGAGAACGCGGCGGCGCCGCTGCTGGCGCTGGAACTGGGCGGGCCGGTGCTGCTCGGGTTCATCGCCGCGGTCGCCTTCGCGACGATCCTCGCCGTGGTGGCCGGGCTGACGATCACTGCGTCGGCGTCGTTCGCGCACGACATCTACGCGAACGTGATCAAGAAGGGCAAGGTGGACGACCCCAACGGCGAGGTGCGGGTCGCCCGGATCACCGCCGTGGTGATCGGCGCGGTCGCGATCGTCGGCGGCATCCTGGCGAAGAACCAGAACGTCGCGTTCCTGGTGGCGCTGGCGTTCGCGGTGGCGGCGTCGGCGAACCTGCCGACGATCCTGTACTCGCTGTTCTGGAAGCGGTTCAACACCTCGGGTGCGCTGTGGAGCATCTACGGCGGCCTGGCGATCACGATCACACTGATCGTGTTCTCGCCCGCCGTGTCCGGGACGTCGAAGTCGATGCTGCCGAACGCGAACTTCGACTGGTTCCCGCTGCAGAACCCGGGCCTGGTGTCCATTCCGGCGTCGTTCCTGCTCGGCATCGTCGGCACGTTGCTGTCGAAGGAGCACGACGAGCGCAAGCACGCGGAGATGGAGGTCCGCTCGCTGACCGGCGCCGGCGCCGAGAAGGCGACGGCGCACTAGCCGCCCCGCCTTCTCCCCGAGCCCCGGCGCCGCTGCCCTGGCGCCGGGGCTCGCTCATGCCGAAGCGCCCTCCACGGCAAGTGCCACACGGCGGTCCGGCCCCAGGCAGGCCGGGCCTGGTTGCAATCCCACTGCGCTCCTCAGCGCCACACCCGCGTGCCGCCCCTCCGGGGGCGTTCCACCACCGCTGCCGGACGTCGTGGCCCGCTTACGCGGGGCGAGCCATTCCGCCCCGAAAGCCATCTCGGATGCCGGTCCACCTTCACGTCGAAGCGCCGTCCACCAACGCCATTCCCAGTGGGGTCAGTGAATGACGCACCGTGTTGCGGTTGCGGTGGCTCGCGATCAGGCCGGCCGCCCGCAGCACCGACATGTGCTTGCTCGCCGCTGACGGGGTCACTCCCAGGCGCGCCGCGAGGTCCGAGGTGCTGCACCCGGCCGCCGCCAGGACCATCGCCGCCGCGCGGGTCGGGCCCAGCAGCGCCGCCAGGGCGCGCGGGGTGGCGTGCGGGGCACGGCGGACGCGCGGGTCTTCGGCCGCCGCGGGGTATCCCAGGCGCACGGGGCCCGTCGAGCCGGGCACGATCCACGGCTGCACCGTGAAGTAGGTGGGCACCAGCAGCACCCCGGCCGTCCGCCGCGGCGTGCCGGGGCTCGCCACGCCCGTCACCAGGTACGGCGGCTCCCACCGCAGCACCGGGCGCAGCGTGGCCAGCAGACCGTCCACCCCGCCGTCGGCCAGCGCCTGGATCCGCGCCTGCCGGTCCACTTCGACCCGCGCCCGCACGGTGTCCCAGTGCGGCGCCAGCGCGACCATGAAGTACTCCCGCAACGCCTGCACCAGCCGAGACAGCGCGGCGTCCGAACCGGACCGCAAGGCCGCGGCCCACGGCGGCAGTCCACGCGGCTCGGGCAGCGCCGCCAGCGCGGCCCGCACCCGGTCCGGCGGCGTGCCCAGCACCGCCGCGAGCCCGGACGCCAGGTCACCGCCCGCCGGCAGCAGGAACTCCGGCACCTCCCCCGAGGTGTACAGCCACCGCAGCACCGGGAACGACTCCGGCAGCCGGCCCTGGACCCGGCGTCGCCACCAGCCGAACGCCACCTCCTCGTCCCGCAGCAGCCGCACGCTGCTCGCCAGCTCCCAGCACGGATCGGCGGCGTTGCACAGCCCCACGCGGGTCAGGTCGCGCGATTTCAGCTCCAGGCGCACCGGCGATCCTCTCCGCGAAAAAACTGTGGCCGCACTGGAGAGATCGTTCGCGATACCGGTCCGTTACACCGTTGAACAGCGTTGTTGAGCGTCCGGGAAATGTGGTCGACTCCGGAGCGCCCCCGCGGCGAAGATCCAGACTCCGGGGTGCGGCCGGAGGATTCCGCGCCCCGTCACGGAATGGGGAACCCATGAGAAGACTGAAGCGGCCGTTCGCGGCCGCGGCACTGCTGGCCGGCCTGCTCTCGCTGTTCGTGGCGCCGAGCGCGGGGGCGGCCCAGCAGGCCGGCGAGCCGGTCACGTCGCTGGACGGGCTGGTGCTGCGCCCGGCGCACCCGAACCAGGTCAAGGGCGGCGTCAACACGATGGCCGAGGAGCAGGCCTACCTGCTCGGCCCGGCCTCGGACCCGGGCCGCTGCCTGGACGCCGACCTCAACACCATCAACCGCAACGGCACCAAGGTGCAGCTGTGGGCGTGTGACGAATACGCGGCTCAGCAGGCCTGGTACATCCGGCAGATCCCGGAGGGCTACTACCGGTTCCAGAACGCCTACAGCGGCCGCTACCTCGACGCCGACCTGAACACGATCAACCGCAACGGCACCGTCGTGCAGCTGTGGGACTACGTGGCCGGGGCGAAGAACCAGTGGTTCGCCGTCAACGAGATCCCCGAGGGCTACCTGCGGCTGCAGAACGTGCAGAGCGGCCGGTACCTCGACGCCGACCTGAACACCAGCTACCGCAACGGCACGGTCGTGCAGCTGTGGCAGTACGTGGCGGGCGCGCAGAACCAGTGGTGGTTCTGACGCTCCCGTGAACGCCGGGCGCCGGTTGCCGGCGCCCGGCGTTCGTCCGGTCAGAGCAGTTTGTCCAGCGTGATCGGCAGGTCGCGCACCCGCTTACCCGTCGCGTGGAACACCGCGTTCGCCACCGCCGCCGCCACCCCGGTGATGCCCACCTCGCCGGCGCCGACGATGCCCAGCGGCGTCGTGGGGTCCGGGTCGTCCAGTGTGGACACTTCGATGCGTGGCACGTCGGCGTGCACGGGCACGTGGTACTCGGCCAGGCTGGGGTTCATGATCCGCCCGGTGCGCGGGTCCACCAGGGTCTCCTCGGACAGGGCCATGCCGATGCCCATCACGATCCCGCCGCGCAGCTGGCTCGCCGCGGTCTTCGCGTTGACCACCGTGCCGATGTCGAACACCCCGAGCCACCGCGAGATCCGCACCTCGCCGGTGTCCGGGTCGACGCGCACCTCGCAGAACTGCGCCCCGGTCGCGGCCCGCACCCGCCGCCGGTCGCGCACGAACCGGCCGATGAGCCGGGCTTGCCCGGCGAGGCGGCCGAACCGGCTGTCCGACCCGACCGACACCTCCACGTGCGGCACTCCCGCCCGCCGCACGGCCGCCACCAGGTCCCCGGCCCCCTTCGGCAGCCGCCGCTTCAGCTTCTCGGCCGCTTCGAGCACGCTGGCCGCCACGCTCGCGGTCTGCGTCGAACCGCCCGCGGTGGGCGCCACCGGCAGCGCCGAGTCGCCGTACTCGACGCGCACCGCGTCGACCGGCACGCCGAGCGCGTCCGCGGTGATCTGCGCCTGCGCCGTCGCCGCGCCCATGCCCATCTCCTGGAAGCCGCAGCGCAGGAGGACCGTACCGTCGGCCGACAGCCGCAGCGTCACGTTGGCGGTGAACAGCCACGCCGGGTGGTAGGCCGTGGCGACCCCCATCCCGACCAGCCACCGGCCGTCGCGCGTCGCGCCGGGCTCCGGCGCCCGGTCCCGCCAGCCGAACCGCGACGCGCCGGCTTCGTAGACCTCCCGCAGCCTGCGGTGGGTGAACTCCTTGCCGTCCAAGGGGTTGCGCTCGGGTTCGTTGCGCATCCGCAGCTCGATCGGGTCCATGCCGAGCTCGGCGGCCAGCTCGTCGACCGCCGACTCGACCGCGAACGTGCCGATCGACTCGCCGGGCGCGCGCATCGACGTGTTCGGCACCAGGTCCAGCTCGACCGTGCTCGCCTGGATGAGGATGTGGTCCGCGCCGTAGAGGTGCCGCGACTGCGAGGTGACCTGCTCGGGTGCGCCGCCGACGCGGCCGGTGCGGGTCACGCTGGTGTGGATCAGCGCGGTCAGCGAGCCGTCGCGGTCCACGCCGAGCGCGACGCGCTGGATCGACGGCGTCCGGCCGCCGACCGTGCGGTACACGTCCTCGCGGGTCAGCACGAGCCGCACCGGCCGTCCGGTCGCGCGTGCGGCCAGCGCGGCGAGGACCGTGCCCGGCCAGACCATGCCCTTGCCGCCGAAACCGCCGCCGACGAACGGCGCGATCACCCGCACGTCGGCGGCGGGCACGCCGAAGCGGACGGCGAGGTGGTTGCGGCACCAGTCGATGGACTGGGTCGATTCGTGCACGGTGAGGCGGTCGCCGTCCCACTCCGCGATGGTGGCGTGCGGTTCGATCGCGTTGTGCTGGTGCGGCGGCGTGGTGTACCGGTGGTCCACGGTCACCGGCGCCTCGCCGAACGCCTTCTCCGCGTCGCCCTTCTTCGCCTCGCCCGGGGAGACCGGGCTGTACGGCTGCTTCTTCGCGTGCGGCGCCATCGACTCGAAGTCCACAGTGGAGGGCAGCAGGGCGTACTCCACGCGCACGAGCGCCGCCGCTTCCTTCGCCGCGGCCGAGGTTTCCGCCACCACCACCGCGACCGGCTGCCCGTCGAAGTGGACCTCGTCGTCCTGCAGGTAGTTCACCGAGGTGCCGGACACCAGCGTACTGAGGTTGAGCGGGTTCACCTTGGGCGCCGGCTTGAGCGGGGGCGCGTTGTGGTGGGTCAGCACGGTGATGACGCCGGGCACCGCGCTCGCCGCCGTGGTGTCGAGGCGGGTGACGCGGCCGCGGCTGATCGTGGCGTGCACCAGCGCGGCGTGCGTGAGGCCGGGGCGGAGGTGCTCGGCCGCGAACCGCGCCGCGCCGGTCGTCTTGGCCGGGCCGTCGCGGCGGTCCAGCGGGGCGCCGATGACGCTCATGCCGCACCTCCCCCGGTGGCCAGCTGACGCAGGGTCGCCACGGTCGTGCGGACGGCCAGGCCGACCTTGAACGCGTTGGCTTCCCGGGTGATCGCGGGCGCGAGTTCGGCTTCGGCGGCGCGGCGGAAGGTGTCATCGGTGGCCGGCGCGCCGACCAGGAGCCGTTCGGCCTCGACCGCGCGCCACGGCTTCGTCGCGACACCGCCGAGCGCCACGCGTGCCTCGGCGATCTCCCCGTCCTCGACGCGCAGCGCGGCGGCGACCGAGACCAGGGCGAACGCGTACGACGCGCGGTCGCGCACCTTGCGGTACCGGGAGTTCGCGGCCACCGGCACCGGCGGCAGCTCGACCGCGGTGATCAGCTCGTCGGGCGCCAGCGCCGTTTCGACGTGCGGGGTGTCGCCGGGTGCGCGGTGGAAGTCGGCGATGGGGATCCGCCGGGTGCCGCGGGTGCTCTCGACCTCGACGACGGCGTCGAGCATCGCCAGCGCGACGGCCATGTCGGAGGGGTGGGTGGCGATGCAGTGGTCGCTCACGCCGAGAACGGCCGTGGAGCGGGCGAACCCGTCGAGGGCGCCGCAGCCGCTGCCGGGCGTGCGCTTGTTGCACGGCGCGGCGTCGTCGTAGAAGTAGAGGCAGCGGGTGCGCTGCATCAGGTTGCCGCCGACGGTCGCCATGTTACGCAGCTGGGCGGAGGCGCCGTGCAGGATCGCGTGCGCCAGCACCGGGTACCTGGCACGGATGACCGGGTGGGCGGCGAGGCGGCTGTTGCGCACGAGGGCGCCGATGCGGACGCCGCCGCCGGGCAGCTCCTCGACGGCGGTCAGCGGCAGGCGGCTGACGTCGACCACGGTGGCCGGCCGTTCGATGCCCTCGCGCATCAGGTCGACGAGGTTCGTGCCGCCGCCGAGGAACTTGGCGTCGCCGTCCGCGACGGCCGCGAGCGCGGCCGGCACGTCCGGGGCGCTGACGTAGGTGAACGATCTCATTCCGCGACCTCCCGGATCGCGTCGACGATGCCGTTGTAGGCGCCGCAGCGGCACAGGTTGCCGCTCATCCGCTCGCGGATCTCCTCGTCGCTCAGCTCCGGCGAGGTGGTCAGGTGCTCGGTCACGGCGCTCGGCGCGCCCTCCTTGTGCTCGGCGAGCATGCCCACCGCCGAGCACAGCTGGCCCGGCGTGCAGTAGCCGCACTGCAGGCCGTCGGCGCGGACGAACGCCTCCTGCAGCGGGTGGCCGAGCCCCTCGACCGTGGTGATCTCCCGCCCGTCGTACTGCACCGCCAGCGCGAGGCAGGAGTTGATGCGGTCGCCGTCGGCCAGCACGGTGCACGCGCCGCACGCGCCCTGGTCGCAGCCCTTTTTCGTGCCCGTCAGGCCCAGCTCCTCGCGCAGCGCGTCGAGCAGGCTGACCTGGGGCGGGACGTCCAGCCGTTGCGCGGATCCGTTGACCCGCAGTGACACCTCGACCATGTCTGCTCCTCCCGGTTTCTCCCGAAGCTAGCAGGACACCGTCCTCTTAACAAGAGAACAGCGTCCTCTAATCGGGGGTCGTAGAATGATCCGGCGATGTCGAAAGAGTTCCTCCGCGCGCGGCGCCCGGAGCACAAGCAGCAGCGGCGCGAGGCGATCCTCGCGGCCGCGCGTGAGCTCGCGCTCACCTCGGGCGTTCGGAACGTCAGCTTGGGCAGCCTCGCGGCCGCGGTCGGGCTCGCGAAGTCCAACCTGGCGCGGTACTTCGCCACCCGCGAGGAGATCTACCTCGAACTGGCGGCGCAGGAGTTCCACGACTGGGAGACGGCTGCGCTGGAGCGCATCGCGGCGGCGTCCTCGCCGGACGGCGTGTTCGACGCGCTGGTGGAGACGCTCGAGGAGCGCCCTCTCTTCTGCGACCTGCTCTCGCACAGCTCGATCACGCTGGAGCACAACGTGACCGTCGAGGCGGCGCGCGCCTTCAAGCTCCGGACGGCCGAGGCGCTGGCGAAGGTGTCGTCCGCCGTCGCGCGGGCGCGGCCGGACCTGACCGAGGACGAGGCGGGCGAACTGGTCGGCGCGGCGGCCGGTCTCGCCGCGCTGCTGTACCCGGCGGCGAACCCACCCCCGGTGATGGCGAAGCTCTACGCGGAGGACCCGGTGATCGCCGAGTTGTGCATCCAGTTCGCCCCGACGGCGAAGCGGATGCTGCGGGCCCTGGCGGCGGGGCTGCCGACCCTGCGTGAGGGCCGGGACTGACCTTTTTTGTCCGGTGTGGACAGAATCGGCTGAACCCCTCGTCGGCGGCGGTTTCCGGCGCTAGGGTCCCCAGCGTGACGACGCTGTACGACCTGCCGCTGTCGGAGCTGTCCGAGTACCGGCCGCCACTGGACGAACCCGCCGACCTGGACGCCTTCTGGGCCACCGCGCTGGCCGAGGCGGACCGGTCACCGCTGGACCCGGTGTTCCGTCCACAGGAGACTTTGCTGCGGACGGTGGACGTGTTCGACGCGTCGTTCACCGGCGCGGCGGGGCAGCGGATCTCGGCGTGGCTGCTGCTGCCGCGGGACCGGCCGGCGAAGCTGCCGTGCGTGGTGCAGTACCTGGGGTACAACCTGGGGCGCGGCCTGCCGCACGATTACCTGACGTGGTCGGCGTTCGGGTACGCGCACCTGGTGGTGGACACGCGCGGCCAGGGCGGGAAGGCGGTGCCCGGCGCGACAGGCGATTCCTGGTCGGCCGGGCCGCACGTGCCGGGTTTCATGACACTCGGGATCCTGGACCCGGAGCAGTACTTCTACCGGCGGGTGTACGTCGACGCGGTGCGGGCGGTGGCGGCCGCGCGGGCGCACCCGTCGGTGGACGCGGACCGGATCGTGGTGGCAGGCGGCAGCCAGGGCGGCGGAATCACGATCGCCGCGGCGGCGCTGGCGCCCGGAGTCGCGGCCGCGATGCCGGACGTGCCGTTCCTGTGCCACTTCCGGCGCGGGGCGGAGATCGCTTCCGAGGGGCCGTACCTGGAGCTGGTGACGTGGCTGGCGGCGCACCGGCACCGGGCCGGGGAGGCGTTTGCCACGCTGCGGTATTTCGACGGGGCCGTGCTGGCTTCGCGGGCTTCGGCGCCTGCGTTGTTCAGCGTGGCGCTGCGGGATCCGGTTTGCCCTCCGTCGACGGTGTTCGCGGCGTTCAACCGGTGGGGCGGAGATTCGGAGATCCGCGCGTGGGAGTGGAACGAGCACGAAGGAGGACAGGGGGCTCAGGTCGCCGAGCAGGCCTCCTGGTTGAGGCGGATTTTGTAGGCGCTACGCGTAGCGCCCCGGGCGTCGGCTTCACTTCGTTGCCGACTCGCATCGGGCAACCGAACACTGAAAGATCGGGTTCGGAAGGCGCCCGCTAATCAACCGGCGCCGCCACCCCGAATCCCCCGTACTTGCCGGCCTTCGCGCGCTTTCGCACCTCGTCGAAGTGCCGGTGCACGGCCTCCTCAGCAGCATCGGCATCCCCCGCCACCAAGGCATCCACGATCGCCTGGTGACGCTTCGCCGTGGAGCTCGCCGAGCCGGCCGGGCCGCCCAGCTCGGCCTCCGCCGCCCGGTACACGTCCCAGAACAGGCGCGTCAGCTCGCGGGCCAGGTCGAAACCGGCCTCGGCGCAGATCAGGTCGTGGAACTCGCGGTCGGCGGCCGCGCTGTCCGGGCCCTTGCGCATCCGCGCCACGCACGACTCCAGCGCCGCGATCAGCTCCGGCCGGTGCCGCCGCGCCACCCGGCGCGTCAGCTCGGTCTCCAGCATCTCCCGCACCTCGAGCAGGTCCCGCAACCGGCCCGTCGTCCCCGCCCCGGGCGTCCGGGTGCGGAACAGCAGCCACGTCCGCAGCGCCTCCGAACCGGCCGAGCCGACGAACGTGCCGTACCCGTGCCGCACCTCGACGATCCCCAGCGCCCGCAGCGCCCGGATCGCCTCGCGGATCGAATTGCGGCTCACCCCGATGTCGGCCATCAGGTCCAGCTCGGTCGGCATCGGCGACCCCGGCGGGAGGTCCCGCTCGATGATCAGGTCGATGATCCGTTTGCTGATCTCGTCGCCGAGCTGAGGGCGTGCCACATCCAACTCCCCGCCTGCTGACCACCGGATTTCCGGACATCCTACGTCAGACCCCTTGACCACGGGACGCGCCGCTGTTTACAGTCACCCGGTCGCAGGACGTCCTACGTCCTACTTCCATGCTCCGGCCTGATCAACGACGCACAAGTCAGGAGACGTCATGTCGCACAGCCTGTCCGGCCTCAGCCGCCGCGATTTCCTGCGGTACACCGGACTCGCCGGCACGGCCGCGGCCTTCTCGGTCACCCTGGGGGCCTGTGGCGGACCGGCATCCACCAACACCACGGGCAGCTCCACCGGCACGCTCACCGCGGTCATCGGCTACGGCAACAACCAGACCTGGGACCCGCTGCAGACGGCATCCGCCTTCTCGATGGCCGCCAACCTGCACTGCTACGAATCGCTGGTCGAGGGCGACCCGATCACCCGCGACCCGTTCCCCGGCCTGGCCAAGGCGCTCCCGGCCGACCTCACCGGCACCAGCCTGAAGTTCGAGCTGCGCGACGGCGCCAAGTGGCACGACGGCACCCCGGTGACCGCCGACGACGTCGTCTTCACCTACGCCCGCGTGCTCGACCCCAACGAAAAGGTGCTGGTCCACAGCTTCTTCGCGGACTGGCTCGCCGAAGTGCGCAAGACCGGCGAGAACTCCGTCGAGTTCGTGCTCAAGCACCCGTTCCCGTACGCCCTCAAGCGAATCCAGACCGCCAAGATCTGCCCCAAGCACGTCTTCGAGGGCAAGTGGAAGGACGCCGCGGGCGGCAAGGTCGTCGGCTCCGGCCCGTACAAGGTCGTCGAGCAGGCCCCGCTGTCCTACACCCGCTTCGAGAAGTTCGCCGAGTACAACGGCCCGCGCCCGGCGGCCTACCAGTCCATGCTGTGGAAGTCGATCGTGGACGCCGCGCCGCGCGTCGCGGCCATCTCCGGGGCCAACCCGGAGGCGCAGATCGTGGAGAACATCCCGGCGGCCAACGCCGAGCAGCTGCGCAAGTCCGGCCGCAGCGTCGAGTTCGCCGACGGCGGCAACAACCTGTTCCTGATGTTCAACACCGCGCACGCGCCGTTCGACAACAAGCTCGTGCGGCAGGCCCTGCACTACGCCATCGACAAGCAGAAGATGATCCAGATCGGCCTGCAGGGCGCGGGCACGGCGGCGACCTCGTTCATCAACCCGAAGCTGCCCGCCTCCCAGCCGGCCGCCAACGACTTCGCCTACAACCCGGACAAGGCCAGGCAACTGCTCCAGCAGGCCGGCGTCACCAACCTGGCGATCACCCTGTCCACCACCAACACCTCCCTCGTCTCGGACTGCGTGAAGGTCATCAAGGAGGGCTGGGACGCGATCGGCGTGACCACCACGCTGGACTCGCAGGACACCAAGGCGCTGTTCTCGAAACTGGACAGCGGCAAGGACTTCGAGGTCGTCGCCACCACCAACAACCCGCTGCAGTTCGGCAACGACCCGGACCTGCTGACCCGCTACTACTACGACAAGACGTCGGTGCTGATGACCACCTACGCCCGGTGGACCGGCCCGGAGTCGCAGGCACTGCTGGACCTGCAGAACCAGGCCGCCGCGGAGACCGACGAGACGCGCCGCGCGCAGCTCACCAAGCAGCTGCTGGACCTGATCTCCGAGCACGCCGTCATCTACCCCGTGGTGTTCACCCAGCTCGGCACCGCGTGGAACGCGCAGAAGATCACGGGCGTGCGGGCGCAGGGCTACCCGGGCATCTACCTCAACCAGGCCAAGCCGGTCTGAGGGGCGCTGCCATGGCCGTCGTCGTGCGGATGCTGCTCACCCGCATCCTCGCCCTGATCCCGCTGGTGCTCGGGGTGGTCCTGTTCGTCTTCATCGTCATGCAGTTCTCCCCCGTGGACACGGCGGTGGCCGCGCTCGGCGACGCCAACCCCACGCCGGAACAGCTCCAGCAGTTCCGGCAGGAGAACGGCCTGCTCGACCCGCTCCCGCTGCAGTACGTGCACTTCGTGTGGCACCTGCTGCAGGGCGACTTCGGCACCAGCGTGATCACGAAGGAGCCGGTCGGGCAGGTGATCGCCACCGCGCTGCCGCTGACCGTGCAGCTCACCCTGCTCGGCCTGCTGATCGCGATCGTCGCCGGGCTCGTGCTCGGCGTGACCTCGGCGCTGTTCCGCGACCGCTGGCCGGACCAGCTGATCCGGATCGTCACGCTGGCCGGCGTCGCCGCGCCCGCGTTCTGGATCGCGGTGCTGCTCGTCCAGTGGCTCGCGGTGGGCGAGGGACTGTTCCCCACCAGCGGGTACGTCAGCCCGGCCGACTCGTTCGGCGGCTGGCTCAACTCGCTGGCGCTGCCCGCGATCTCGCTCGCGCTGCCGGTCGCCGCGCAGCTGACGCGCATCATCCGCACCTCGATGGTCGAGGAGCTGGACAAGGACTACGTCCGCACCGCACGCGGCGGCGGCCTGCCGCCGGTGGTGGTCGTCGGCCGCAACGTGCTGCGCAACGCGCTGATCAACCCCCTCACCGTGCTCGGCCTGCGGGTCGGCTACCTGCTGGGCGGCGCCGTCGTGATCGAGACGATGTTCGCGCTGCCCGGGATGGGACAGAACATGATCCAGGCCGTCAAGGACGGCGACACCGCGAAGGTCCAGGGCTTCGTGATCACCATCGCGGTCGGGTTCGTCCTGGTCAACCTGATCGTCGACGTGCTGTACCTGATCGTGAACCCGCGCCTGCGGAGCCGGTCGTGATGCGGCAGCTGTACCGGCCCGGGCTCACGCAGCGCCTGTCCCGGCCCGGCATCCGGTTCCGCCGGTTCAACACCGCGTCCTGGATCTCGATCGGGGTGCTGGCCGTGCTCGCGCTGGTCGCGCTCATCGGCCCGCTGCTGGTCAAGGACCCCTACGCGCTGGGCACCGAGGTCACCGGGCCGAACGCCGCGCACTGGTTCGGCACCGACCAGTCCGGCCGCGACATCCTCTCCCGCGTCGTGCACGGCGCCCGCTGGTCGCTCGCGATCGGGCTCGGCGCCGCCGCGCTGGCGCTGGTCTGCGGCGCGCTGATCGGAGCGCTCGCGGCCACCTCCCGGCGCGGGGTGGACTCGGTGGTCATGCGCGTGCTCGACGTGCTGATGGCCTTCCCCGGCATCGCGCTCGCGGCCGTGCTCGTCGCGGTGTTCGGCCGCGGCATCGGGGTGCTGATCCTGGCGATCGCATTCGTCAACGTGCCGCCGGTCGCGCGCGTGGTGCGGGCGAACGTGCTGGCGCAGTACAGCGAGGACTACGTCGCGGCCGAGCACATCATCGGCGCGCGCCGGTTCTTCATCCTGGTCAAGCACGTCGCGGTGAACTGCGCCGCGCCGATCCTGGTGTTCTGCACGGTGATGGTGGCCGACGCGATCGTGTTCGAGGCGTCGCTGTCGTTCATCGGCGCCGGCATCCAGCCGCCCGACCCGTCGTGGGGCTCGGTGCTCGCCGACGGCAAGGACATGGTGCTCAACGGCGGCTGGTGGGCCACGTTGTTCCCGGGCCTGATGATCCTGTTCACGGTGCTGGCGCTGAACGTGCTGTCCGAAGGGATCTCGGACGCGTGGGCGGCGCCGTCGTCCCGCACCGCGAAGGCGGCGGAGGTCGCCAAGGCGGTCGTCGCCGAGGAGGCGGCCGAGAACGTCGCGCCGGTGCTGCCGATCCGCGGTCTGCGCGAGGTGGGCGAGCGGTTGTCCCGCCGTGCCCGTGCGCTGACCGGGCGGGACACCCTGCTCTCCGTCGAGGGGCTGACGATCGCATTCCCGGAACGGCACAACGGCGTCAACGTCGTCGACGACGTCTCGTTCACCGTGCGCTCGGGCGAGGTGCTCGGCCTGATCGGGGAATCGGGCTGCGGCAAGTCGCTGACCGCGCTGTCGATCGTCGGGCTGCAGCCGCGGACCGCGCGGCTGTCCGGCCGGATCCGGTTCGACGGCGAGGACCTGCTCACGATGAAACCGTCCGCGCGGCGCCGGCACCTCGGGCACGACATCGCGATGATCTACCAGGACGCGCTCAGCTCGCTGAACCCGGCGATGACGATCCAGGCGCAGCTCAAGCAGTTCACCCGCCGCGGCGGCACCCGCACCCCGCGCGAGCTGGTGGAGCTGGTCAACCTCGACCCGGACCGCACGCTGCGCGCCTACCCGCACGAGCTGTCCGGCGGACAGCGGCAGCGGGTGCTGATCGCGATGGCGTTGTCCCGCAGCCCCAAGCTGATCGTGGCCGACGAGCCGACCACCGCGCTGGACGTGACCGTGCAGGCGCAGGTCATCTCGCTGCTGCTGCGCCTGCAGGAGGAGCTGGGCTTCGCACTGGTGCTGGTGTCGCACGACCTGGCGCTGGTGTCCGATGTGGCCGATCGCGTCGTCGTGATGTACGGCGGGCAGGTCGCCGAGGCGGGCACGACCGCGCAGGTCGTCGGCGCGCCGCGGCACCACTACACGCGCGGCCTGCTCAGCGCGGTGTTGTCGCTGGAGGAGAACGACGCCCGGCTCACCCAGATCAAGGGCGTCGTCCCGGCCCCAGCGGACTTCGCGCCCGGCTGCCGGTTTTCCGACCGCTGCCCCGCGGCGCGGGCGCACTGCCGCACCGACCCGCCAGTGGTCGAGGGCACCGGGATGGACCACCTCGTAGCGTGCCACCACCCCGCCGAACCGGTGGCGGAACCGGAGGTCCTGGTGAAGGGAGCGCCGGCATGACCCTGCTGGAACTGGACCGGGTGCACGTGGTGCACAAGATCCGCTCGTCCGGGCTGTTCGGGCGCGACTCCGTGCACGCGCTGACGGACGCGACGCTGACCGTGCGGCCCGGCGAGACGATCGGCGTGGTCGGCGAGTCCGGGTGCGGCAAGACCACGCTGGCGAAGGTCGTCGTCGGGCTGCAGAAGCCGACCAGCGGCGTCGTGCGTTACCGCGGCGAACCGGTGTCGGACCAGCGCGAGTTCGGCCGCGACATCGGCATGATCTTCCAGGACCCGTCGACCGCGCTGAACCGCCGGATGTCGATCGCCCGCATCGTGCGGGACCCGCTCGACGTGCACCGCGTCGGCACCCCGGCGCAGCGGGCCGAGCGGGTGCGCGAGCTGATGGAGCTGGTCGGCCTGCCGCCCAGCGTCGCGGACGCGGTGCCCGGGCAGCTGTCCGGCGGCCAGCGGCAGCGCGTGGCGATCGCGCGTGCGCTGGCGCTGGAGCCGTCGCTGCTGGTCGCCGACGAGCCGACCTCGGCGCTGGACGTGTCGGTGCGCGCGCAGATCCTCAACCTGCTGCTCGACCTGCGGGACCGGCTGGGCCTGGCGATGATCTTCGTGTCGCACGACATCCAGACCGTGCGCAAGATGAGCGACCGCATCGTCACGATGTACCTGGGCCGCATCGTCGAGGACGCCCCCGCCGCGGCGATCCCCGACGACGCACGGCACCCGTACACGCGGGCGCTGTTCTCCGCCACGCCGAGCCTGCTGAACCCGATCGAACCGATCGTCCTGACCGGGCCGGTGCCGTCCGCGGTCAACCCGCCGAGCGGGTGCGCCTTCCGCACCCGCTGTCCGAAAGCGACGGACGAGTGCGCCGGCGCGGTGCCCCCGTCCGCCGACGCCGGCGACGGGCACACCTACCACTGCATCCACCCCGAACTCGAAGTGAGCGTGCGATGACTCGATTCACCGGCATCATCCCCCCGCTGTGCACCCCGTTCCGCGACGACTTCACCATCGACGTGGACTCGCTGCGCCGGCACCTCGACGTCCAGCTGGACGCCGGGGTGCACGGGGTGTTCGTGCTGGGCTCGTCCAGCGAGGTGGCGTTCCTGCCGGACCGGCAGCGCCGGGTGGTGATCGAGACGGCGGTGGCGCACGTCGGCGGCCGGGTCCCGGTGCTCGCCGGGTGCATCGACATGACGACGCTGCGGGTCGCCGAGCACATCCGCGTCGCCGAGGATGCGGGCGCGGACGCGCTGGTCATCACCGCGCCCTACTACACCCGCACGCACACGGCGGAGATCGAGCAGCACTTCCGGCTGCTGCACGCGCAGGCCTCGCTGCCGATCTTCGCCTATGACATCCCGGTCGCGGTGCACTCGAAGCTGGACCGGGAGATGGTCCTGCGGCTGGCCGAGGACGGCGTGCTGGCCGGGCTGAAGGACTCCAGCGGCGACGAGGCCGGGTTCGGCGCGCTGCTGCTGGGCCGCCGGGAGCGCGGGCTGTCGGAGTTCGCCGTGTTCACCGGGTCCGAGCTGGTGGTGGACCTCGCGCTGCAGATGGGCGCGGACGGCGCGGTGCCCGGCCTGGCCAATGTGGACCCCGCCGGGTACGTGACGATCTGGGACCGCGTGCGGGCGGGCGATCGCGATCTCGCGACGGCACGGCGGGAACAGGACCGGCTCATGCGGTTGTACGACATCACGCACGCCGCGCCGCCGGAGCGGATGGGCCGCGGCTCGGCCGGGCTCGGCGCGTTCAAGGCGGCGATGAAGATGCGCGGGTTCATCGACAACTCGGTGATGGCGCCGCCGCAACTGCCGCTCAACGACGAGGAACTGTTGCGCATCAAGGGCGCGCTGACCGAGGCGGGCCTGCTGTGATCCACTACGGCGCGGACTACAACCCGGAGCACTGGGCCGAGGACGTCTGGGACACCGACGTCAAGCTGATGACCGAGGCCGGGGTCACGCTGGTGACGCTCGGCGTCTTCTCCTGGGCCAAGGTCGAGCCGCGACCGGGCGAGTACGACTTCGGCTGGGTCGACACCGTGATGGACAAGCTCGCGGCCGCCGGCATCCAGGTGGCGCTGGCGACGATGACCGCCTCCCCGCCGCCGTGGCTGACCCACCGCCACCCCGAGGTGCTGCCCGTGCGCGAGGACGGGACACGGCTCGCGCCGGGTTCGCGGCAGCAGTTCTGCCCGTCCAGCCCGGTGTTCCGGGAGCACGCCGCGCGGCTGGTGGAGCAGCTCGCGAACCGGTACGGCGACCATCCGGCGCTGAAGATCTGGCACGTCGGCAACGAGTACGGCTGCCACATCCGCGCGTGCTACTGCGACACCTCCGCCGAGGACTTCCGGTCCTGGTTGCGCGAGCGGTACGGCACGCTGGACGCGCTGAACGCGGCGTGGTCGACGACGTTCTGGTCGCAGGGCTACTCGGACTGGGCGGAGATCCAGCCGCCGCGGGTGGCGCCGTCGTTCCGCAACCCCGCCCAGCAGCTGGACTACCAGCGGTTCTCCTCGGACGCGTCGCTGGCGTGTTACCGGGTGGAGGCGGAGGTCCTGCGCCGGGTCACGCCGGACGTCCCGCTCACCACCAACTTCGTCGGGCTGGTGCAGAAGGCGCTGGACTGGCACGCGTGGGAGCCGCACGAGGACGTGGTGTCGCTGGACTCCTACCCCGAGCCCTACGACCCGCGGGGGCACGTCGAGGCGGCGTTCGGGTACGACGTGGTGCGGTCGCTGAAGAACGGGCAGCCGTGGATGCTGCTGGAGCACGCGCCGAGCGCGGTGAACTGGCGCAAGCACAACGGCGCCAAGGCCCCCGGCGTGATGCGGCAGGGCGTGCTGCAGGCGGTGGCGCGCGGCGCGGATGCCGCGATGTTCTTCCAGTGGCGGCAGAGCCGTGGTGGCGCGGAGAAGTTCCACTCGGCGATGGTGCCGCACGCCGGCGCGGACACCCGGGTGTTCGCCGAGGCGCGGGCGCTCGGGCAGGACCTCGCGGCGCTGGCCGACGTCGAGGGCACCCGGGTGCGATCGGACGTGGCGTTCCTGCACGACTGGAACAGCTGGTGGGCACTGGAGCTGGACGCGCACCCGTCGGCGGACGTGACGCAGCTCGACGCGCACCTGGCGCACTACGCGCCGTTCTTCGACGCCGGCATCTCCTGCGACGTGGTGCGCCCCGATCACCTGTCCGGGTACCGGCTGGTCGTGGTGCCGAACCTGTACCTGCTCGATGCGGACACCGCCGAGGGCCTGCGCCGGTACGTCGAGAGCGGCGGGCACCTCGTGGTGTCGTTCTTCTCCGGCATCGTCGACTCGTGCGACCGCGCCCACCTCGGCGGCTACCCGGTGGCCCCGCTGCGGGAGGCGCTCGGGGTGGCGGTGGAGGAGTTCTGGCCGCTGGCGCCGGGCACCTCGGTGCCGCTGAGTCCGGAGTGGACCGGCAGCCTGTGGTCGGAAGCCGTGGAGCTGCGCGGCGCGGAGGCTGTCGCGACCTTCGACGGCGGTGACCTGGCCGGTTTCCCCGCGGTGACCCGACACGCCTACGGCGCGGGTGTCGCCTGGTACCTCGGCACGCGGCTGGACCCGGCCGGGATGCGCGAGCTGGCCGACCGGGTGGCCGCGGAAGCGGGTGTACGACCGGTCCTGCCCGGCCTGCCCGCCGGGGTCCAGGCGGTCCGCCGGGAAGCCGCGGACCGGCAGTTCCTGTTCCTGCTCAACCACAACACGGATGCGGTCGCGGTGGACCTGGGAGAACCGGCCCCCGACCTGCTCACCGGTTCGGCGCCGTCGGCCCGGCACACGTTGCCACCGCGCGGCGTCGCAGTCCTCCGGATTCACTGACCGAAGGGAAGGCACATGAGATCGTTCGCAGCGTGGCGCGCGGTCCCGCTCGTGGCGGTGCTGTTCGCCAGTCTGCTCGGCGGCGGGGTCACCGCCTCCGCCGACACCGCCAGACCGGGATTCGACCAGCAGTCGCTGTTCAACCCCAAGCAGGAGCAGGGCTACTTCTGCTTCCGCATCCCCGCGATCGTCAAGAGCACCTCCGGCACCCTCCTCGCGTTCGCCGAGGGCCGGGTCAACGACTGCGGCGACGCCGGTGACATCGACCTCGTCCTCAAGCGCTCCACCGACGGCGGCCGGACCTGGTCGCCGCTGGAGGTCATCAACTCCGGCGACGGCGACACACACGGCAACCCGGTCCCGATCGTCGACCAGCAGACCGGCCGGATCGTGCTGATCTCCACCTACAACGCGGGTCTCACCGGCGGCAAGAACTGCGAGGTGCCGTGCGCGCGGACCCCGCACGTGCAGTACAGCGACGACGACGGGCTCACCTGGTCCACGCCGGTGGACATCAGCGCCCAGGCCAGCAGGCCGGAGTGGAACGCCTGGTACGCCTCCGGCCCGGTGCACGGCATCCAGCTCACCAAGGGGCCGCACCGCGGGCGGCTGGTGTTCGGCGTGAACGCCGAAACCGCCGAGGGCACCGACGTGGTGGCCAACCACGGCGCGCTCGTCTACAGCGACGACCACGGCCAGACCTGGCACATCGGCGCGGTGGACACCTATTCGTTCCCGCCGAAGAGCGCCTACTCGCAACGGCCCCAGGAAATCAGCGTCGTCGAACTGGCCGACGGCTCGATCTACGCCGGCGGCCGCGAACAGGGCGGCACCGACATCGGCAACCGCGACTACGCGATCAGCCGCGACGGCGGGGAGACGTTCAGCCAGCCGTTCCGGACGATCCCCGACCTGGTCACGCCGATCGTGCAGGGCTCGCTGCTGCGGCTGGACCGGCCGGGGCCGGACCGGATCCTGTTCGCGTCGCCGTCGGACACCGACCGGCGCCGGTGGATGATGATCCGCTCCTCCTACGACGGCGGCCGGAGCTGGGAGAACGCCGAGCAGGGCACCCGGGTGACCGACGAGTGGTCCGGCTACTCGGACATGGTCCAGATCAGCGACCGGTCCGCGCGCACCACCGAGATCGGCCTGATGTACGAGGGCGGCCCGGTCGACGCGCGCGACGAGATCCGCTTCGCCCGCTTCACCGAGGACGTGCTGGGCTGGCGCAACTCGGCCGGCCCGACCACGCGGGACGTGTCCGGCGAACGGTCGGACGCCTACCTCGTGGGCGGCCCGGTGTCCACGGCAGGCCGCTACGGCAGCGCGCTTTCGCTGGACGGCGTGGACGACTTCGTGCGCGTGCCCTACGACAGCGCGCAGGTGGTCGGCGACGGTGACTTCACGTGGACCGGCTGGGTGCGGTACGGCGCGTCGACGAGCAACCAGGTGTTCTTCTGGATGGGCGGCATGGGCTCGACCGCGCCGCAGATCTGGCTGCGCGGCGAGCCGGGGGCGAACCGGCTGATCGCGTCGATGACCACCACTGCGGGCACCAAGCAGGTGACGTCGGCGGGCGCGTTCAACGACCAGCAGTGGCACCACGTGGCGCTGCAGCGCACCGCCGGCCAGCTGCTGCTGTTCGTCGACGGCGTGCAGGTGGCGGCCGGCCCGGCGGCGGCCGGTTCGGTGACGGAGCGGGTGTCGTTCCAGTTCTGGCTCGGCCGCCGCCTCGACGGTGGCATGGGACTGAACGGCGCGCTGGACGACGTCCGGCTCTACCGCAAGGCGCTGTCACCGTCCGAACTGGACGCCGTCCGGGCGAACGCCCCGGTGCGGGACGCCCTGGTGCTGCGGCTGCCGTTCTGAGTCGCGGAGTCCCGGCCCCGTGCGACGGGGCCGGGGCGTCACCGCACCCCGGGCCGGGGCCGCCCGGC
>NZ_JBEXTX010000091.1:0-32664 GCF_040614175.1 Amycolatopsis sp. NPDC006131 | reverse complement strand
GCCAGATCCACATCATGCCCGGTGCCGGTGACCGGGTGGGCGGTGCCGGGGAGGTCGGCATCACCGCCCCGTCCGCGGCGATCGCCAACGCCTACGCCGCCGCCACCGGTATCAAGCCGCGCAGCTTCCCGTTGGTCTTTGACGTCGACTTCACCCCGTTCCCGCCCGGCGCTCTGCCCGCGCCGCCGCTCGTCTGAAAGGCCACCGATGCCCCACTACACCATCGAAGTCAACGGCAAGTCCTTCACCGTCGACGCTCCCGAGGACATGCCCCTGCTGTGGGTGCTGCGCGACATGCTGGGCATCTCCGGTCCCAAATACGGCTGCGGGATCAACGTCTGCAAGGCGTGCACCAGCCTGCTCGACGGCGAGGCCATCCGGCCCTGCTCGGTGAAGGTCTCCACCGCAGCCGGCCGCAAGGTCACCACGATCGAGGGGCTGGCCGACGGCGACCGGCTCCACCCGGTGCAGCAGGCGTGGCTCGAGCAGGACGTCCCGCAGTGCGGGTACTGCCAGCCTGGGCAGATCATGACGGCCGTGGCGCTGCTGGCGAAGTCCGGGCAGCCGACCGACGCCGAGATCGACGAGATCGAGAACGTCTGCCGGTGCGGTACTTACCCGCGGATCCGCAAGGCGATCGCCCGCGCCGCCGAGCTCATGGAGCGGTGATCCCGGAGACGGCGCCGGTGGTCCACGCCGGCGCCGTCTCCGGCAACCGCCACAGCACCGGCAACACCACGAGGGCTATGACAGCCACCATCGCGCCGGGAACCAGCCCCCACCCGGTGGAGTCGACCACAGCCTGGGACGCGTATGGCGTCAGACCGCCGAAGATCGTGGTGGCGACCGTGCCCACGGCCAGCCCGCTGAGCCGCCCCGCGACCGGGAACTGCTCCGGGCTCGCTGACGCGCCTACCGCACTGACTCCGCCGGCCACCAGAGCCAGCACGACGGCTCCGATCAGCGCTGATCCCGGTCGACCGCCGGACATCAGGGCGAACATCGACAACGGCAGGACCAAGGCCGCGCCGGCCAGCACCACCAGCGTCGGCCGCCGCCCGATGCGGTCCGCCAGGTGCCCGGCAAGTGGCGTCACGACGATGACCGCCACCGACGCGACAGTCGACGGCCACAACGCGTCAGCCTCGCCGAAACCTCCCACCGATGTCAGATAGGTAGGCACGTAGGTGACCCCGACGTAGTAGGTGATGGAGCCCAGGGCCGAGATCGCGAACGTGCGATAAAGGGCGGGCCGCTGGGTCCGCAGCGTCCACCGCAACGGCGTGCGCTGACGCGGCATGCCTTCGAATGCCGGGGACTCCCGCATACTCGACCGCGCGAGAAGGGTGCCGGCCGCGAGAACCGCGCCGACGAGGAACGGAACGCGCCACCCCCACGAATCCAGGGAACGCGAGCCCAGGACCCCCACGGTGACCGCGGACACGCCGACGGCCAGCAGCGCACCGATCTCGCTCGCGGCCGAGGCGAGGGACGTCACCAGCCCGCGCCGCCCGGGCGGCGCGCCTTCGACCAGGTAGGTCATCACGCCCGTGTACTCACCGCCGACGGAGAACCCCATCGCGCAGCGGAGGACCAGCAGCGGAATCGCGGCACCCGGGCCGATCTGCTCCTGGGTCGGCAGCAGCGCCGTCGCCGTCATGGCCGCTGTCATCAGCGTCATCGATGCCAGCAGCACCGGGCGGCGCCCGAACCGGTCCCCCACGTACCCGAAGACGAGGGCGCCCAGCGTGCGCATCACGTACGAGACCGCGAAGAGAGCCAGGGTCGCAAGCAGCGACTCCGCGCCCGGCCCGAAGAACACCCGGGAGAGCACGGTGGCCAGGAACAGGTAGAGCGTGAAGTCGTACCACTCGACCACGGTCGAGAACGCGGCCACGACGATCGACGCCCTCGGCAGCGGGGCGGTCTGGGTAGCGTTGTCGGAGACGAGACCACCCTAACCTCGAACCGAGGTACACATCGAATCGATGTGTCCTATGGCATGATGGACCCATGCTCGAACTCGCCATCCTCGGCTTCCTCGCCGAAGGCCCGCTGCACGGCTACGAGCTGCGCCGCCGCGTGGCGCAGCTGTCCGGGTACACCCGGCCGGTCAGCGACGGCAGCCTCTACCCGGCCATCAAACGGCTGGAGAAGGCTGGGCTGCTGGAGCGCCGGGCAGAACCGGGCGCGGGTGCCGCGCGGTACGTGCTGAACCTGACCGCGGCCGGGCACTCGGACCTGCTCGAGCGTTTGCGGGACCCGGCCGACCACGAGATCACCGATCCGAGCCGGTTCATGACGATTCTCGCGTTCCTCGCCCTGCTGCCCAACGTCGCCGAACAGCACGCGGTGCTGCGACGACGCCTGCGGTTCCTCGAAGAGCCCGCGAGCTTCTTCTACGACGGCGACCGACCGCTGCGCAGCAACGACATCGACGATCCGTACCGCCGCGGCATGCTGCGGATCGCCCGCGCCACCAGCCGCGCCGAAATCGCCTGGCTCCGCGAAACCCTCGGTCCGGCCGACTGATCAGGAGGTACCGTCATGCTCGCATCCTTCTACGAACGGCAGGGCGCGGCCGCCGACGTGCTGCGCGTCGGCGATCTTCCCGATCCCGCCCCCGGCCCGGGCGAGGTGCGTGTCCGGGTGTCGGTCTCGAGCGTCAACCCGGGCGACACCAAGAAGCGACGCGGCTGGCTGGGCTCGACCATGCCCTACCCGCGGGTGATTCCGCACAGCGACGCCGCCGGTGTCGTCGACGCCGTCGGGGACGGTGTCGACCCGCGGCGATCCGGTCAGCGCGTATGGGTGTACGGCGCCCAGTCCTACCGTCCCTTCGGGACAGCGGCCCAGTACACCGTCGTGCCCTCCGATCAGGCCGTGCCGCTGCCAGACCACCTCGGTGACGACCTCGGCGCGAGTCTGGGCATCCCCGGAATCACCGCGCATCGCACCGTGTTCACCGACGGCCCGGTGGACGGCAAGGTCGTGCTGGTCCACGGCGTCCTCGGCGGAGTCGGCTCGCTGGCCGCGCAACTCGCCCGCTGGGCCGGCGCGACCGTGATCGGCACCGTGCGGCGGAGCGCCGATCTGGCCCGTGTGGATGGTCGCGCGGTGGCGCTTGACCAGGACGATCCCGTCGCGGCCATCCGCGCACACGCGCCCAAGGGGGTGGACCGGGTCATCGAGGTGTCCCTGTCCGACAACGCCGACCTGGACACCGCCATCCTCGCCAACGACGGCGTCATTGCCGCCTACGCCACGCGCACCGATCGCACCGAGATCCCATTCTGGCCCTTGCTGTTCGCCAACGTCACCCTGCGCCTGCTCGGCAGCGACGACTTCCCCGCCGAGGCGAAGCGGCAAGCCGCCCGCGACCTCACCGCCGCGGCGGCCGTCGGCGCACTCACCGTCGAGGTCGGCCAACGCTACCCGCTGGCGGACATCGCCCAGGCCCACGAGCGGGTGGACGCCGGCGGGCGGGGCCGGGTGCTGGTCACGGTTCCCCAGTGATACGGCCGGGGTATGACCAGATAGCCATCCGGTGTTGGACCAGTGCCGATCTTGGCCGTTAGCGTCGTCCCGACGGATCGCACGATCTCTGAGCGAGGCACCGACGATGCACCGGTTCACCACTCGCGACGGCGTGGAACTGGCCTACCAGGACAGCGGACCCGCCGACGGCGACACGCCCCCGCTCGTGATGCTCCACGGGTGGGGCCGCAGCCAGATCCTGTTCCGCCACCAATTCACCGGCCTCGCCGTCGGTCGCCGTGTGATCCCCCTTGACCTGCGGGGCCAAGGCGCGTCCGACAAACCCCGGCACGGGTATCGCATCGCACGGCTCGCGAGTGACGTGCACGAATTGCTCGCCCACCTCGGAGCCGAGCGCGTGGACGCCTTCGGCTGGTCGATGGGCGTGTCGGTGTGGTGCAGTTACATCGACCAGCACGGCACCGGACGCCTCCGCCGGTTCGTCGCCGTGGACCAGCCCGCCGCCGTGTCCACCGCACCCGGCATGTCCGAGCAGGAGCGGACCGAAAGCGGTGCCCTCTTCGCTCCGGTGACGCTCTCGTCGACGCTGCTGGAACTCGGCGGGCCACAGCGGGAGTCCGCCATCCACGCCTTCGCCCGGGGCGCGTTCGGTCGGCCACCGGACCCCGCGGTCCTGAACCTCGTGGTCGAAGCCATGCGGACCCTGCCCGCCCACGCCGGTGTTGCACTGCTGTGGAACCACGGCCTGCACGACTGGCGGGACCTCCTGCCCCGCATCGACGTCCCCACCCTCGTCATCGGGTGCGAGGGCAGCCACGTCAATCCGGCCTCCCAGCGCTTCGTCGCCGAGAGGATCCCGGGCGCCGAGGTCCGGATCTTCCCCGCCGACGTCGCCAGCTCCCACCTCCCGTTCCTGGAGAACCCGCCCGTGTTCAACGCTGTCGTCGGGAAGTTCCTCGACCGGGCGTAGGTGCGCTCAGGCGGACCGCCGCACCTCGCCACAGCGGGCGGCCAGATCCGCCGTGGCGACCAGCGCCAGCCCGTGCTCGGCGGCGAAGAAGGCCGGCTCGTCACCGCAGGACAGGTGCAGGGGGCGGTCGACCGACACGATCTCGCAGAACGCGGCAGCCGGTGGGAGCCCGGCCAGGCGGGCCAGGTCGAGTGCGGCTTCCGCGGTTCCCCGCTTCCCCGCAACCCCGCTGTCGGCCGCGCGCACCGGGACCACGTGCCCGGGACGGGAAAAGTCCTCGGCCACCGACTCCGGGGCGGCGAGAGCGGCGATGGTGCGCGCACGGTCGGCTCCCGAGATCCCAGTACCGGTCTCCACGTGGTCGACGGTCACGCGCATCGCCCGGTCGCCGCGGCGGTAGATCGGCGGCAGGTCCAGCCGCTCGCACGCGTCCCCGGTCAGGGCGACGCGAACGAACCCCGACGTGTGCCGGACGGTGAACCCGACCAGGGCGGCAGTGGCCAGTGAGGCGGCGAACACGAGGTTGCCTTCGCCGTCGTCGCCGACCAGCACGACGGGGCGGCCCGCGGCGACCTGGGCGCTCGCGCGGCGGAGGCGTTCGGAGGTGGATGTCGGTGTCACGGGGGTTCCTTGTCAGAGAGCAGCCAGCCGGCGGAACCGGCTACCATGGAAGATCAGTGGCGGAGTGTCCGGCGCAGCCCACAGCGCGTGGATCTCGAGCAGGGCGATCGTGTGATCCCCGGCCGGAACCTCGGCGTGAAGGGAGCAGTCCAGCCAGGCGCTGGCGTCGTGCACGAACACGCTGGCGTCGGCACTGGCCTCCCAGCGAACTCCGGCGAAACGGTCACCCTCCTTTGCGGACAGTCGTAAACAGGCCTGGTCCTGGCTCTCGGCGAGCACGCTCAGTCCGAGGCGGGCGCGATGGCGCAGCTTCGGCCAGGTCGACGAGCTGTTCTGAATGCAGACCGACACCAGCGGCGGCGCCACCGACACGGACGTGAAAGAGCTCGCGGCCATGCCGACCGGCACGCCGTCGACGAGTGCACACAGCGCGGTCACCCCCGAGGGGAAGCAGCCGAAGACACGCCGCAGCTGCTCCCCGCTCGTGACCTCCTCCAAAGCCGTCATGGGCGATCAGCCAGCTTCCGGGTGACCTCGGGGATGACCTTGTCGGCAAGGTACTGGATCCGCGCCGACCCGGACTCCACGCTCTCGCCGGGATACTGGGCCCAGTAGTGGAAGTCGCGGATCTGCGGGTAGGTGGTGGCCAGTGTCACGAGCTCGTCGACCGCCATCGAGGCGTCCATCAAGCGGTACGCGCCGGCATCGAGAACGGCTTGCGCGTCGGCGAACTGCGAAGGCTGGTTCGGGCCCTCGAACGAGCCCCATTCGATGTACTTGTTGAGCTGGTACAGCACGTGGTCGGATATCTGCGCCCACACCCGCTCCGGGTCCTCCGCCACGATGGCCCACTGGCTGGCGTAGATGCGGGCCTCGTCGAGGTTCCCGCCGTGCCGCCGGACCGCGTCGAGGTAGACCTGGCAGTGGTCGTTGGACAGGGTGATGACGCCGTCGCCGACGCGAGCGGCGCGGTCGATCCCTGGCTCCGACTGCGCGCCGATCAGCAGCCGCGGTGTGACTTCCGGCAGGGGCGTCACCGGTAGGCCGGGATAGGCGAACCGCTTGCCCTCGAACGGTTCCGTCGAACCGCTCCACGCCCGCCGGATGACCGCGATGCTGTCTTCCAGCAGGCTCGGCCGCTGTTTCACGCGGCGGCCAAATGCGGTGAACTCGGCCTCCCGGTACCCGAGGCCGACACCCAGGTCGAACCGGCCGCCGGACATCAGGGACAGCGCCGCGGCGTCCTCCGCCAGCCGCACTGGCTCGTGCAAACCGGCGACGACGATGTTGGTGCCGATCCGCATCGTCGTCGTGCGAGCCCCCAGCGCGGCGGCCACGGTCAGCGGCGAAGAGGCGTAGTCGTCTTCGGCGAAGTGGTGCTCGCTCAGCCAGGCGGACCCGAAGCCAAGCTGCTCGGCCCACACGGCCTGGTCGATCGAGTCGCGGTACAGCGCCCCCAGCGGCTGCCGCCACTGTGCCGGGTTGCGAAAGTCGTACCACAGACCGAAAGTCGGGGCGTTTGAAGTCATGTTTACTCCACAGAGGTATGAACGGACGCGCCTGGTGACATCAGCGCAGGCGGTATTCGCGCATCTTGCGGTAGAGCGACGATCGGGAGATGCCGAGGTGTGAGGCAGCCGCGGCCTTGTTGCCGTCGTGGAGGCGCAGGGCATCCGCGATGGCGTCGGCTTCGGCGGCCTGGATCGTGGTCAGCCGGGCACGGGCAGCCTCTCTCGACCAGCCCGGCGGCAGATCACCGACGTCGAGGACCGGACGGTTCTGCCGGCTCAGCCAACGCCGGAACTCCTCCAGCTGACGGTGGTTGCCCGGCCAGGGGTGCACCCGCACCCGCTCGGCTGCCTCGGCCGAGAGCACCGGCATACCGGGGCCTTGGCCGACGAGTCGCCGCATCACGTCGTCCGGGCGTTTGCGCAGTGGTGGCACCTCGAACGGCTCCGCCGCGAACCGGTCGAGCAGGGCCCTCACCGCCGGCTCAGGTTCGCCACCTGGCGGATTCCAGGTCGCGGCGACCGCCAACGGGCCATCGGACCGCGGTACCGCGTCGAGGATCCGGCCGAGCGCGCGACAGGTCGGTGCGCCGAGCGCTTCCAGATGTGCGAGCATCACCGGGCCGGAGGTCCGGTCACGAACCAGCGTCGAGCGGGCGAGGCCGAGCCAGGTTTCGCTGCCGATCTCCTCCGCCGCGGCACAGTCGAGTTCCTCGACCGGTCCGAACGTCTCGTTCAGCAGCGTGCGCTTGCCGGCTCCGGTCTCGCCTGCCACGATCAATCGATCGCACCCCCGCGCGAATTCTCGGAGCAGACCAGCCAGCTGCGGCCATCGGGGAGTCCGTGGAGCGTCGACGTCGGTCGTCGCGCGTCGCGGGACGGGGCGGCTGGGCTCGGTGGGCTCGGCGACGATCACGAGACCGACCACCGAACCGGCGTGCTCGATGGTGTGCCACTGGACCGGGCCGGTGCCGTCGGCGACATCAAGCTCGAGATTTGCGCTGTCGCGGACCCCGGCTTCCACCTGGTTCCACAGTGCACGGTGATCCACTTGGAGCCGGGCCCCGGCCTTGTTCGCGATGACGACGTCTTCGTTCACCGCCACGACCGCGTTGCGGCCGCGACGGCGCTCGGCCAGGAAGTGGTGGAGCAGCTCACGTTCGCGGACCGTGCTCTCGCTGTAGAGCTGCTCCTCCACTTCGCGGGCCAGCTTCAGCAAGGTGGGTGCCATCAGCGGGCTCGCGTCCTCGACGAGGCTTGTCACGCTGAGTACCCCGGCGACCCGGCGCGTGACCGGGTGCCGGATCGGCGCCCCCGCGCAGGTGAAGGCGTGCAACGCCTCGCTGAAGTGTTCGGCGCCGTTGACGACGATCGGCCGGGTGGTCTCCAAAGCGGTACCCAGACCGTTGGTGCCGATGATGTCCTCGTTCCACCGGGTGCCCACCACCGCCGACCGGCGGTCGAGCAGGGCGGCCAGCCGGCTGTCCTCGGACCAGCGCCACAACATCGTGCCGTCCGGTGCGCTCAGCAGCAGACTCGTGTTGGCACCGATCATGATGTCCGCCATCGCGCTCAGGACGGGGATCGCGACGCGCGCGATCCGGCTGTCCAGGCAAGGTTCGCCCGGCACGACCGTCACGTCGTCCGGGTTGACCCCGCTCAAGCGACAGCGCCGCCAGGAGTCCACGATCTCCGGGCGGGCCACCCGGGACCGTCCGCCCGCGCCCTCGAGCCATTCGCGATCGTCGTCGATCATGACACTCAGACCTACGCCTTCCCGGCTACCGTGCCACGTCGAACGCCGCCACGATTTCGTCGACTGTCGCGACTTCCCCGAGGTGGGTGACGGCGAAGTCGACGGCCGCGCGGTGCCAGGTGTCGTCGAAGGACGAGCAGGCGTCCTCGACGAGCACCATTTCGTAGCCGAGATCGGCCCCGTACCGGATCGTGCTCTCGACGGAGAGGTTGGTCAGTGCCCCGCTCACCAGGACCTTCTCCACCCCGAGGCCGCGCAGCTTGATGTCCAGGGAGGTGCCGTAGAAGGCGCTCACGCGCTGCTTGTGCACCACGGTGTCCCCCGGCAGCGGCTCGATGCCCTCGTGCGGGGCGGCGCCCCACCCGGTGCCCATCGCATCGGCTTCGGCCATGTCCCGCCACAACGGGGCGTTCTGCTTGGAGTCGGCACCGTTGTCCGCGCCGACGGAGCGCTGGTGGTGAACGTGGATCACCGGCGCTCGCGCGGCGCGGGCAGCCTTCGCGAGACGTGCGGCGTTCCCGACTACGTTGCGCTGTTTGGCGTGGGCGGCGGCGCCGGACCCGCCGAACGCCCCGTTTTCGTGAATGACTTCGTTCTGCAGATCGAGGATGAGGACGGCGGTCCTAGCCGGGTCGACGCTGACCATCGGCGTGCTCCTTCCGTGACCGGGCTTATCAGCCGGCGTTAGCGCGTTCCTTGGCGTGTCGCTCCGTCGCGGCCGCGATCGCGTCGCCGGACCGCTTGTCCAGCTCGCTCCAGCGCGACACGGCGTAGTCCCGCGCTGCCGCCAGCCGATCGGTGCTGCCCTGGAAACGCGGCTTGACGTGGTTGGCGAACAGCTCGTAGCTCTTCAGCGTCGCCTCGTGGCGGGCCCACTCGTGGTGGATCAGCAGGTAGGAGCCGAAACCACCGGACTGCTTTTCCAGCCGTTCGACCTGGGCGATCGCGTCGTCCACCGTGCCGATGACCCCGAGCCCGGAATCGTTGACCCACGCCACCCGCTCCTCGAACGTGCTACCCGCAGCACGGAAATGCGGCGCGGCGAGAACGTTCTGCGTGTAGTCGCACCAGGCATCGAGCCCATAGCGGACGTCCTCGATGGCCTGCTCGCGCGTCTCAGCGAGGTGCATCGGCCCGCACAGCCGCCACTTGCCGCGGTCGGGAGTGTGCCCGAACTGCGGGGCGCGCTCCTCCATGACGTCCCAATGCAGGGCGAGCGCGTCGAAACCGCCCTTCGCGGTCGCACCCACGGACAGCAGGTTGATGCCGTTCTTCGCCGCCGCCCTGGGTCCGGTCGGCGACGCGATCGCGGCGACGGTGATGTCGAAGTCACTGTAGGGCGAGTACTGGGTCTGGGCGTCGACGAGGTTGTAGCGCGGTGTCTTAGCGGTGACCTTCTCGCCGCGCAGAATCGCCATCAGGACGTCTACGTCCTCCTCGAAGGCGGTCCGCTGCTCCTCCAGGGTGATGCCGATCATCGTCGCGTCCGTGGGCAGCGCGCCAGGACCGAGACCGAGCATGAACCGGCCGCGCAGCAGGCGGTCCAGGAACAGCGCGCGGTCGGCCACCCACAGGGGGTTGTGGTAGGGCAACGAGACCACACCAGTGCCGAGCTTGATGTGCTCGGTCTGCTTGGCCGCCCACGCGATGAAGATCATCGGGTCCGGGATCAGCTCATGTCCACACGAGTGGTGCTCCCCGATCCAGGCCTCCTCGAAGCCCAGCTTGTCCATGTGCTTGATGACATCCATGTCGCGTTCGTAGGCCGCGGTCGGGTCCTGGCCCACCGGACAGTGGAACGGGGCCATGAAGGTGCCGAACTTCAGCGCCATGTCAGCTCCTTTGCTGGTTCACCGGCTTGCTGCGACCACTGTCACACGGCGCCGGCCGCGGCGGGTGTTCGTTTCTGGCACACTCCCGCGGCCGTCCCAGAAATGAACACCCGGCCCCCGCCCGTGTCGGCCACACTCCACGACAGCATCTCGACGACGAGTGAAAGGAGCCCCATGGGCGCCATCGAAGGAACCGTGGCACTGGTAACCGGCGCCGCGCAGGGAATCGGGCGGGCCATCGCGCTCCGCCTCGCCGCGGACGGCGCCGACGTCGCGCTGGTGGACCTCAACGAGGACAAGCTGGCCGGCGTGGCCGGTGAAGTCGCCGCGCTGGGCCGCAAATCCACCACGATCGTGGCGAACGTGAGCGACCGCGCGCAGGTGCACGCTGCGGTGGCACAGGCGCGCGAGGACCTCGGATCGCTGGAGATCGTGGTGAACAACGCGGGCATCGTCCAGGTCAAGCCGATCACGGACGTCACGCACGACGACCTGTCCGCGATCGTCGACGTCAACGTCGCCGGTGTGGTGTGGGGCATCCAGGCGGCGGCCAAGGCGTTCCTGGAACACGGCACCAAGGGCACCATCATCAACGCTTCCTCGATCGCCGGTCACGACGGTTTCGCGCTGCTGAGCCTGTACTCGGCGACGAAGTTCGCCGTCCGCGCGCTCACCCAGGCCGCGGCCAAGGAACTCGCACCGCACGGGATCACGGTGAATGCGTACTGCCCCGGCGTCGTGGACACCGACATGTGGGTGACGGTCGACGCGGAAATGGCCCGCCACACCGGAGCCGCCCCGGGCGCGACTTACGCCCAGTACGTCGACGGCATCGCGCTCGGCCGGGCCGAAACGCCTGAGGACGTCGCGGGGTTCGTTTCCTACCTCGCCGGCCCGGACGCGAAGTACATGACCGGGCAGTCCCCGCTGATCGACGGCGGGCTGGTCTACCGGTGACCGAGGGAGGCCACCTGCGCCAGGTACTGCACCCGGTGTCCGACGTGGACACCGCCGTCGCGTTCTACCAGGCCGCGCTGGGTTTCCCGGCGAAGTTCACGGACGCCAACCGGTACGCGGCTCTGCGGACGGGCGAGGTCACCCTTGCCCTCACCGGACCGGACGAGGACATCACCGGCGGGATCGCCGCGGCCTCGGTCAAGGTGCCTGACCTGGCCACCGCGATCTCCGCGTTCACCCGGGCCGGTGGATCCCTCGTGCGGGGCCCGGAAGAGGGCCCGCACGAGACCCGCGCGGTGGTCCGCGACCCGTGGAACAACACGATCGTGCTGTACGCACCACGGTGAGCCCGGGGATGGCGGACCGCGTCCGCCATCCCCCAGCTCAGTAGACGACGACCGGTTTCACCGTGGCTCCGGACTCGGAGTCGGCGAACGCGGTGTTGATCTCGTCGAGCTGGTAGGTCTTGATCAGTTTGTCGAACGGGAACCGGCCCTGCTCCCACAGCTCGACCAGCTTGGGGATGAACCGCTGCGGAACCGAGCTGCCCTGGATGATCGTCTTGAAGGTCCAGCCCTTCACCAGTGACGCACCGATCTCGAAGGTCGCCTCGGTGCCCGGCTTCGCCGCTCCGACCAGGGCGAGGGTGCCGCGGATCGACAACGCCTGGGCCGCCTTGGCGAGCAGGCCCGGGACCGCCGTGGTGTCGAGGACGTAGTTGACGCCCGCACCACCGGTGATGCTCATCAGCGCATCCGTGAGGTCCTCCCGGCCGCCGTTGACCACGTGGGTGGCACCGACCTCCTTCGCCAGGTCCAGGCGGTTTTCGTGCAGGTCGACAGCGATGACCGTGGTGCAGCCGGCGACGCGGGCAGCCATGACCGCGGCCAGGCCCACCGCACCCGCACCGGTCACCGCGACCGAGGAGCCGACCGGCGGACGCAGCTCGTTGAGGATCGCCCCGGCACCGGTCTGCATGCCGCAGCCCAGTGGTGCCAGCACCTCCAGCGGCGCCGCCGGATCGACCTTGATCACGCTGCTTTCGACCACGTTCGCGTACGTGCCGAATGAGGACTGCCCGAAGAAGTGCGAGGAGATCGCCGAACCGTCCGCCGCGGTCAGCGCGGTGGTGCCATCGCCGCGGCGCCCGCCGAAGTCCTCCGCGAGCAGGTTTTCGCAGTAGGCCATCCGCCCTGCTCGGCATTGCAGGCAGTGCGTGCAGTACGCAGCGGACAACACCACGTGGTCGCCGGGCACGACCGTCGTGACCGCGCTGCCGACCGCCTCGACGACGCCGGCACCTTCGTGTCCCAGCACGGCCGGCAACGGCGTCGGGTAGACGCCGTCGCGCACGATGGCGTCGGTGTGGCAAATCCCGGTGGCGACCATCCGGACGCGGACCTCGTCGTTCCGGATGTCGTCGAGTTCGAGCTGTTCGAGGCTGAGCGGCGCGTGGTGCTCGCGCGCCACGGCCGCGGTGATCGTGGTCATCGGATCCCTCATCTCCTGCCGGTTCGGTCCCTGCAAGTCACAGCCAGACGGGCAGCGCGGGCAGGTCCTCGCGCTGCAACCGTCCGGTCAGCCAGCCGGCCAGGTCGGCGGCCGACGCCTCGATCGTGTGGTCTGCCGGTGCCGTGCCGAGTTGCCATGTGCCCGGCCGGTCGGACGGGACGAGGCGAGCCGACGGGCAACCGTCTTTCCTGGACAGTGCGGTGGTGACGTCGTCCAGGAGCAGGTCGACCACGCCGTTCGGGAGGTCGGCCATGGTCGCGCCAGCGTCGAGGTCGACAGCGTGCAGCCATACCTCGCGAATGCGCATCCACGGGATCTCAGCGGCCGGGATGGCCCGCCCGAGCGCACTGCGCACCTGCGCCTGCCACTGCTGCGCCGTCAGCGCGTCCAGCACCGAATCGAGGGCCTCGGCGGTGGCGAGCAGCTCGGCGCGCAGCGTGACCGGACGCTGGGCGGCGGACTCCTCGATCTCGGCCGCCCGCTGCGCCGGATTGGCATACATGGGGGTTTCGACGCCAGTACGCGCCCAGGTGGCGAGCCGCGCGAGGGCTTCGGCATTACGTGCGACGTGCCCGAGCACGTGCGCCCGGGTCCACCTGGGCAGCAGGCTGGGCGCGGTGAGCACGGCGTCGTCCAGCTTGTCCGCGCACGTCAGCAGATGCGCGGTGCCCTCGCGCATCCACACCAGGGTCGCTGCGGTGTCGTGCCGTCCGGTCATGCTGTCACGCCTGGGGAGAGCCGATCGGCGATGTCGGCGCGCAGCGCCTTCTTGTCGATCTTGCCCACCTTGGTGGATTTCAGCTCGTCGACCAGCACCAGGTGCTCGGGCAGCTTGAACTTCGCGACCCCGAGCCGCTCCATGGACTCGCGGATCTCCTCCAGCGTGACGGTGACGCCGGGCTTGGGCACGACGTAGAGGCACACCCGCTCCCCGAGCACCGGGTCCGGCATCGCGACGGCGGCGACCTGGCGCACCGACGGGAGCTGGTAGACGAGGTTTTCCACCTCCTCGGCGGAAATCTTTTCTCCGCCGCGGTTGATCATGTCCTTGTCGCGGCCCTCGACGATCAGGTTGCCCTCTGGTGTCATCCGGCAAATGTCACCGGAGCGGTACCAGCCGTCGGCGGTGAAGGCGCGGGTGTTCTGTTCGGCGGCCTTGTAGTAGCCGCGAGGGGTGTAGGGGCCGCGGGTGAGCAGCGAGCCGGGCTCGCCGGCCGGAACATCGATGTCGAAAGCGTCGACCAGCCGCACCTCGTCGGCGGGTGAGACCGGGCGGCCCTGCGTGGTGCAGATGATTTCCTCGTCATCGTCGAGCCGGGTGACGTTGAGCAGTCCCTCGGCCATGCCGAACACCTGCTGCAGCGTCGTGCCCAGCGTGGGCTTGATTCGGCGGGCGAGGTTGTCGGCCAGCCGTGCCCCGCCGACCTGCAGTACCCGCAGGCTCGTCAGCTCACCGGCGCCGTGCTCGGCGGCGTGCTCGAGCCAGCGCGCCGCGACTGCGGGGACGACCGCGGTGTGGGTGACGCCCTCTGCCGCGATCGTGGCGAAGGCTCGCACAGGTTCCGGCGAGGGCAGCATGACGACCCGTCCGCCCGCGAGCAGCGTGCCGAGGATGCCCGGGCAGGCCAGCGGGAAGTTGTGCCCGGCGGGCAAGCTGACCAGGTAGACCGCGTCCGGGCCGAGCGCGGCGTACTCGGCTGAGATGCGGGCGTTGTAGGCATAGTCGTCGTGGGTGCGGGCGATCAGCTTGGGCAGCCCGGTGGTGCCGCCGGAGAGCAGGAACACCGCCACATCCCGGCTGTCCGGTTCGGCCCCGGTGAGGCGGGCCCGGTCGGCTTCCGGATTCGTGCTCGGGCCGCAGAGGGCGCGCAGGTCCACGCTGCCAGGGGCGAGGTTTTCCCCCGCGACGAGCACGTGCCACGCCTCGCCGGTCACTTCCCGCACCGCCGGGCCCAGCTCGTGGGCCAGAACCTGGTGGTCGAAGTCGCGCAGCACGTCGGGTACGGCGATCGCGGTGGCCTCGGCGTGGCGGGCGAGGTAGGTCAGCTCGGTGCGGCGGTGCGCGGTGAGCGCCATCACCGGCACGATCCCGGCGCGCAGGCAGGCCAGGGTGAGCACCACGAACTCCCACCCGTTGCCCAGCTGCATGATCAGCCGGTGGCCGCGGGCGAGCCCCAGGTCGAGCAGGCGCACCGCGGCCGCGTCCGCCCGCTCGCTCAGCTCGGCGTGGCTCAGGCGAGTGCCGTCCGCGGCATCCATGAGAGCGGGCGCATCCGGGGTGTGCTCCGCGACCTCCCGCAGCAGGTCGCCGAGCGGGACCCCCGCCCAGTAACCGGCCGCGACGAAGCGCTCGACCTCGGTGTCGGGCCAGGGGACGGTGTGGTCACTGATCGGGCTGGGCATCGTCGGCCTCCCTGGGGATGATCACGGCGTCCAGCGCGACGAGGCCGTCGCGGGTCAGCCGCAGCGGATTGATCTCGATCTCGTCGAGCGCGGGGTTGGCGACGAGCAGTTGCCCGAGAGCGCTCGCCACCGCGCCCAGTTCCTTGGCGTCGAGCACGGGACCGCCGCGCCACCCGTCCAAGAGCGCGCGGCCGGCCAGGTCGTCCGGCATCTCCGCGGCCTCGGCGGCGCTGAGCGGCGCGAGCCGGATCGCGACGTCGGCGAGCGCTTCGGAGGTGGTGCCGCCCAGTCCGAACAGGACGATCGGCCCGAATACCGGGTCGCGTCGGACGCCGAGCACCAGGTCCACCCCGGAGGGCGCCATCGCTTCCACCAGGTATTGCCGCGCACCGGCGGCGTCGAGCACGTCCAGTGCTGTGTCCAGCTCCTCGGGGGTGCGCACATTGAGATGCACGCCGCCGATCTCGGTCTTGTGCAGCACGGTGGCGTCGAGGATCTTCACCGCGACCGGGCCGCCGAGTTCGGCGAGCGCGGCGTGGGCGATCGCCCGGGCGGCGCACACCCGGCGAGGGGTGGTCGCGATGCCGAGGCGGCCGAGCAGCTCCTTGGCCTCGTGCTCGTCGTGGGCACCACTGATCCCTGCCGGAACGGGCACCGGCACGGTGATTTCACCGTCCCGGGACCGCGCCCGCGCGTCGGCGAGCAGCGCGCCCGTCGCCGCAGCGACACCACGCGCGTCCGCCGCGACGGCGATCCCGGCTTCCAGCAGTGCCCGGCGTTCCGCTGTGACCTCTTCGCCGCTGCCACCGACTCCGAACACGACCGGCACGTCCGGGGTGAGCCCCTGGCGCGCCGCGTGGGCGAGATCGACGGCGTCGGGCTCATGCAGCGCGTACCCGGCGATCACGTCGACACCGGGGTCGGCCGCGACGGTGGCGAGGATGCCGCCCAGCTCAGGCCCCGGCCTGCCGGTGTCGACCGGGTTGCGCTGGAACGTCAACGGCGGCAGCAACTCCGCTAGCCTGCGCTGGGTCTCCTCTCCCAGCTCCGGCACGCGGGCACGGCGCCCGCGCAGGTCGTCGAGCAGCAGCAGGCCGGGGCCGGCCTGCGCGGTGACCACGCCGACGCCAGGATCGTCCGCGGGCCGGGCGCGCGTGACCGCGAGGGCACCAACCGCGTCGACCAGCTCACGCTCGTCGGCCACCAGCACCGCCCCCGCCTGCGCCAGCGCCGCGCGGGTAGTGCGCCAGGAGGTTGCCAGCGCGCCGGTGTGGGAGGCGGCGAAAGCGCCGACATCGTGCTGCCCCACCACGAGCGCCACGACCGGACGCGTGCGGGCCAGGCGCCGCACCGACTCCACCAGCCGGGGACCGTCGGCGACCGACTCGACGTGCAGCGCGACCGCGCCGGTGTGCGGATCCCCGGCCAGGTAGTCCAGGATGTCCGGTGCGGTGACATCGACCCCGTTGCCCAGTCCCACGGCGAGGCTGATGCCGTGGCCAGCCTCGGTCAGCAGGAACGACACCGCGTGGTTGACACCGCCGCTGGCCGCCACCACCGCGACCCGGCCCGGGAGAATCCCCGCCACGCCCGGCACGAAGCTGGCCGTGACCCCCGCGTGCGGCGCCAGGAACCCGCTCGTGTTCGGGCCCAGCACGCGGATCCCGGTCTCCCTCACCACCTGCGCCACGGCCTCCTGGTGCTCGACGCCCGCGCCGCCGGTTTCGGCGAACCCGCCACCGCAGATCACCGCGGCACGCACCCCAGCCTGCGTGGCCTCGGCCAGTACACCGGGACACGCGGCAGCCGGGACGCAGATCATCGCCAGGTCAACCGGGCCCGCCCCGGTCGCGGCGCTGAGTGACGGGTGCATCGTCTCGTCGCGGCCGTTGACCAGTGCCAGGTGCCCGCCGCCGTCGGCGAACGAAGCCAGTGAACGCGCCATCGTCGCGCCCAGCTTGCCCGGGGTCCTCGACGCACCGACCACGGCGATGCCGCGGGGAGTGAACATCGGGGTCAGTGCGGAAGCGGTCCGCTCCCCTGCCGGGAGGGTGGTGGTCACGCGACACCTCCGACCAGGTCGGCGCGGCCGGACAGGACGGCGGTCACGGTCTGGTCCCGGTCCATGCCGGGATCGACCAGCAGGGCTGGAATCCCTTCGGCCATCCGGGCGCGCTCGCACACCAGGGTGCGGGTGAGCGGTGTTCCGCCGTACACGGCGACGAGCACCGGCGAACCCGAGGTCGCGGCCAGCTTTTCGTACACCGCGGGCAGGTCGTCTTCGGACTTCGGCGCCGCGATGGCCGCGCCCCACGGGCCGTCCCCCTGCTGCAGCGGCAGCTCGGTGGAGCCCAGAACGCGAGCCGGGGTTCCGTCCGCGGCGACAGCGACCTCGACCAGCCGCCCCGGGGTGGACCAGCCGCCCGCGGTGAAGGGCGTCTGCAGGGGCTCGGCACCGTGCTCGCGCACCCAGGCCCGATGGGTATCCGCGACGAAGTCGGGCGCGCGCCGGGCCAGCCGGGCGTCGGTGATGCTGCGGGACAGGAAGTGGTAGGCGAACTGCCACGGCTGGAAGGTGTCGTAGTACTGGCCGAAGTGCTCCCACCAAGCCAGGCTCGGCCGGGCCGAGTCCTGGATCTTGCGCACCGACGGCTGCGCGGCCTCCTCGTAGGCGGCCAGTGCCGCGGCGAGGTCATTCCGGTGTTCGGTGAGCGCGCGGGACAGCGCGATCGCGTCCTCCATCGCCATTTTCGTGCCCGACCCCACCGAGAAGTGCGCGGTGTGCACGGCGTCGCCGAGCAGCACCACCGGGCGCGGCTTCAGGGTGTGCCACCGCTTCGTGCGGCGGGTGCGGAAGTTGCCCCAGCGCGAGTTGTTGGTGAGCAGCCGGTTGCCCTCGATCTGGTCCGCGAAGAGCTTTTCCAGGTAGTCCTTGGACTTCAGGTCGCTCACGCCGGGTGGCTGGGACGTGTCGAACTCGTCCAGCCCGGCGCGGCGCCAGGTCGCCTCGTCGGTCTCCACGATGAACGTCGACACGTCCTGCGAGATCGGGTACCCGTGCACGGCGAAGACCCCGTCCGGGCCGCGTTCGTGCACGAAGGTCAGCCCGTCGAAGAGGTAGTCGGTGCCGAACCAGATGAACTTCGCCGTCGCGGTCTCCACCCGCGCGCCGAGATCGGTGTCGAGCTGCTCGCGAATCTTCGACCCGGTTCCGTCGGCCGCGACCACGAGGTCGTAGCCGACCAGGTCGTCGAGTATGACCTCGGTGGAGAACCGCAGCTCCGCACCGGCGTCCCGGGCCCGCGCCTGCATCAGCGCGAGAAGCGTCTTGCGGACGATGGCGGCCATCCCGTTGCCACCGCAGCGGATCCGCTCGCCCTTGAGGCGCACCTCGATCTCGTCCCAGTGCCGGCCGTGCTCGGTCAGTGCCTCGCGCAGCACCGGGTCCGCCTCGTGGATTCCGGCCAGGGTGCGGTCGGAGAACACCACGCCGAACCCGAACGTGTCGTCGGCCCGGTTGCGTTCGAAGACGGTGACCTCGATGGTCGGGTCGGCCCGCCGGATCAGTGTGGCGAAGAACAGCCCGCCGGGACCGCCTCCGGCGACGGCGACGCGCATCAGAACTCCTTGATCATCGTGTTGTGCAGCTCACCGACGCCCTCGACGCGCGTGACCATCTTCGAACCTTCGGCGAGGTAGCGCGGAGGCTTGCGGGCGTGGCCCACGCCGCCGGGGGTGCCGGTGGCGATGAGGTCGCCGGGGACCAGCGTGACGATCTGCGAGATGTAGGCGACCAGGGCCGCCGCGTCGAACACCAGGTCCCCGGTGTCGGCCTTCTGGACCACATCACCGTCGACGGTGCAGCTGATCTCACCGGGCCGGGCGTCGGTCACCAGCCACGGTCCGACCGGGGTGCTGCGTTCGAACGTCTTGCCCTGCAGCCACTCCACCGACCGGTACTGGAAGTCGCGGGCGGTCACGTCGTTGACGACGGTGTATCCGGCGATCGCGGCGGCGGCCTGTTCCGGGCTCGCGTGCCGGACTTCGGCGCCGATCACCACGCCGAGCTCGGCCTCCCAGTCCATTTGCTCGGAGCCTGCGGGAAGCACCACCGGGTCGTTCGCGCCTACCAGGGCGCGGGCGAACTTCGCGAACAGCGCGGGGTAGGCCGGCAGCTCGCGCCCCATTTCCAGGATGTGGGTGCGGTAGTTCAGCCCGACACAGAGAATCTTCTCCGGACGTGGAACCACCGGGGCGTAGTCCAGCCCATCCAGGTCGTGGCGGGGACCGTCCGCCTTCGCCGCGAGTGCCTTCCAGTCCGGCCGGGTCAGGAACGCGCCCACGTCGGGCGCGCCGAGCTCCACAGCCGCGTCGGCGTCGACCCGCACGGCGGCGGTGCCGGTATTGGTGCGAATGGTCGCGAGCTTCACGCGCGGACATCCTCTCGGGCGGTGCGGTTGAGGCGCAGCGCCTCGAACACGGGTTCGTCGGAGAAGCGGAAGGCGTCCAGCCCGGCCTCGCTGTCGAAGGACAGCGGCGCCCAGGACGGCACGGCGAACAGGTCGCCCTTGCCCACCTCGTAGCGCTTCTCGCCGACCGTCACGACGCCGGCGCCCTCGAACACCTGCCAGACGGCCGAACCCGCGGTGCGCACCGCGGCGGTCCGGGTACCCGCGCGCAACCGGTGCATTTCGCAGCGGATCGTGGACAAGCAGTCTCCCGCCGTCGCGGGGTTGGTGAAGCGGACGACGGCATGCCCGCGTTCGACGACGCCGGGGTAGCCCTCGTCCTCCAGCTCAAGCTGTGCGCGCAGCGCCGCGTCGGTGTGCTCCCAGCGGTAGGCCATCAGCGGGGACGCCTTCGGCGCGGGTGCGCCGACCGGGGTCAGGCCGGGGTGGCCCCACAGCCGCTCGTTGCGCGATGCCCGCGGGGTCTCCTTCGTGGACAGTTCGTCGGGTCCGAACTCGAAGAAGCCGGCGTCGAGGTAGCGCACGAGCGGGATGTCCAGCCCATCGATCCACGCCATCGGCTTGTCCGTGGTGTTGTGGTGCTCGTGGAAGTGCATGCCCGGGGTCAGCAGCAGGTCACCGCGTCGCATCGCGACCGGATCACCCTCCACGTTGGTCCAGACACCCTCGCCATCGACCACGAAACGGAACGCCGTCTGCACGTGGCGGTGCGCCGGAGCCTCCTCACGCGGACCGAGGTACTGGATCGCCGCCCACAGCGTCGGAGTGGCATACGGGGTGCCGGGCAGCCCCGGGTTGGTCAAGGCGATCGCGCGGCGCTCTCCGCCACGCCCGACCGGAACGAGTTCGCCCGCCCGTTCAGCCAGCGGCAGCAGTGTCGACCAGCGCCACAACGCAGGCACCGCGTCCGGCCGTGGGGTGGTCGGCATCAGGCCGCCGATCTGCGTCCACAGCGGCGTCATGCTCGCCGCGTCGAAGGCGGCGTAGAGCTCGTCGAGCTGCGCCTGCTCCTCCGGCGTGATCTCGGGAACGGTCGAAGTCATGTCGTCGATTCCTCCTTCGTCAGGTCGAGGTCGTCCGCGGCGGCGGCGCTGTGGCGCACCGCGCGCGGAACGAGGCCGATCAGCAGCGCGCCCACCAGAGCGGGCACCGCGAAGCCGTAGAAGTTCCACTGGAAGCCGATGCCCGAGGCCAGCACCCAGCCACCGAACAGCGGGCCCACGATCGCCCCGGCGCGGCCCACACCCAGCGCCCAGCCCAGCGCGGTCGCCCGCACCGAGGCCGGGTAGTGCACCGCGACGAAGCCGTTGACCAGGATCTGGGTACCGACACTGCCCAGCCCGGCGATCGCCACCGCCACGAACAGCACGGCGGTGTCCACGCGCTGGCTGAGCACCACCAGGCAGGCGGTGGCGAGCAGGAACGCCGAGACGGTCACGGGTTTCGGGCCGAACCGGTCCGCCAGCAGGGAGGCCAGCACGCCACCGACGATCGCCCCGACGTTCAGCACGAGCAGGAAGGTCAGCGCCGATCCGAGCGGGTAGCCGGCTTGCCGCATCAGCTGCGGCAGCCAGGTGTTGAGCCCGTAGACCAGCAGCAGCCCGCAGAAGCTCGCGGCACCGAACAGCAGGGTCGCGGTGAGGCTGCCCTTGCCGAACAACGCGCGGGGACCGGCGGCTGCTCGCGCCGACCTGGCGGCACTCAGCTCCTCGCGCATCGCGGCGAGGTCCACGCCGTACCGGCGGGCCTGGGTCGCCGCGGCGTCCTCGCGGCCCTTGGCCAGCAGATAGCCCACCGACTCCGGCAGGAACCACCAGGCCAGCGGCAGCACGATCACCAGCGGCGCGGCACCGATCGCCATCAGCGGACGCCACCCATGCTCGGCCGCCAGGGCCAGCGCACACACGGCGGCCAGCACACCGCCGACCGAGTAGCCCACGAACATCAGCGCGTTGTACAACTGCCGACGCCCTCGTGGCGCGTACTCGACGGTGAGTGCGATCGCGCTCGGGATGACCCCGCCGAGGCCGAGACCGGCCAGGAAACGGAACAGGCCGAGCAGTTCCGGATTCGGCGCCAGCGCGCAGGCCACCATCATCGCCGAGAACCAGGTGATGCCGGACAGCATGATCCGGCGGCGCCCGACCACGTCAGTGAGCGCTCCGGCGCTGAGCGCGCCGACCAGCATGCCCACGAGGGCGTAACTGCCGATCGCTCCCGCCTGGGCGGGCCCCAGGCCCCAACCCGGTTCGGCCAGCAGGCTCGGCACCGCCGAGCCGTAAACGATGAGGTCGTAGCCGTCGAAGACGATCGTCAGGAAGCACAGTCCCACGACGACGAGACCGGATCGATGAGGCGTGTCAGTCGACGCTGACATGAGCACCACGCTCCTCGTTGAACCCATGCGACACCGCTTCAGCGGCGCGTGTGCTCAATCTACAACATGATGCCGACGAACGTCTAGAAACTGGCACACATCACGATCAGCCTGCCTGCTCGACGACCACGCCGTCCGCGCCGAGCAGCTCGTCGACGTACGCTTCGGCGGCACCCCGGAGCAGGCCGTGGGCCTCCAGGAACACCTCGTGCGCCTGCCGCCCATGCCAGCCCTCGGGCAGCAGCTCGGGCGGCAGGTCCGGATCGCGAAAGGGGAAGCGGCGGTAGTCGTGGATCAACTGCATGCGCTCGACCAGCGCGTGCCGGCCAGTCAAGTTGCCCGCGCGGTACCGGCTTAGCCGCGGCCGGTACTGGCTCAGCAGCTCGGCGTAATCGCGGTCGAGCTCCGCCAGCTCCCACGCGCGCGTCGCGATGTCCCGGTCCTCCTCCAGCCCCGCCGAACGAGATCGGAAGATGTCCAGGCGCACCGACGACTCGCCGGCGAAGGCCTCGCGCACCAGCTGCGCTCGGTCGTGCGGGCTCACCCAGACCGAGGCGGACAACGGGCCGAACCCGAACCACGCCAGCTTCTTGCGCAACTGCTCACGCACGGCGCGCTCGGACTCCGGCACCGAATACAGCACCATGTGCCACTGACCGTCCCACGGCCCGCGTGCCCGGTCGAAGATGCGATCGCGACCCTCGTCCAGCAACCGCCAAGCGGTTTCGGTGAGCTCGTAGACGGTCTCGCGCCCCTCCTTGCGACTGCTCAGCCACCCCTCTTTGCGCAGCCGCGCCGCCACCACCCGCACCGTCGCCTCCGGCACGTCGAAACACGCCATCAGCGCGACCAAGTGCCGCAGGCGCACCTCCCCGCCGCGATAGCGCAAGTAGTCGCCGAACAGGTCGAACACCAATGACCGAGCCTTCACGAACCACCTCCGGAAACCGTCCGACCAGTGTGCCAGGTCTTCGCCTATCTGGCTCACTCCGTCAGCGACCGACGCGTGTTTGACACGCGTCACCGTCCCCAGCATGATTCAACCTGCCACATTTCCACGACGACCGTCGATGTGGCGAACAATGTCGTTCTGTCTTGGAAGGGATCCCCATGACGACCCAGACCGTCCCGCAGGTCGGGCACCTGATCGGCGGCGAGACGCCGGCGGACAACCTGCGCGATGTTCACGACCCGGGCCGGCTCGACGAGGTCGTGGCCCAGGTGGCGGTCGGCACCGCCGAGGACGTCGACCGCGCGGTCCGCGCCGCGCACGCCGCCTTCCCCGGCTGGCGCGACACCCCCGCCGCCGAGCGCGTGCAGAAACTGCTGGCCGCTGCCGACCTGCTGGCCGGCAGCGGCGAGGAACTCGCCCCGCTGCTGGTGCGCGAGCACGGCGGTGTGCTGTGGGAGGCGCAGACCGACTTCGCCCTCGGCACCGGCGTCCTGCAGCACACCTCCAGCCTCGTCGAGGATTTCCTCCGCCCGGTCGAGTTCGACGACGAGCAGAGTTTCATCAGCGTCGAGAAGGTTCCCCGGGGTGTTGCCGCGGCCATCGTGCCGTGGAACATGCCGGTCGTCCTGACGATGATGAAGCTTGCGCCGGCCCTGGCCACCGGCAACACCCTCGTCCTCAAGCCCTCGCCGTTCGCCCCGGCCGCGCTGACGCTGGCGCTGCAGAAGATCGCGGCGCAGCTCCCGTCCGGCGTGCTCAACGTCGTGCACGGCGAGGGCGATGTCGGCGCTGCGCTGTGCAGCCACCCGCTCGTGCGCAAGGTCGGTTTCACCGGCGGCACGGCGACCGCGCAGAAGGTCATCGAAGCCACCTCGGGCACGATCAAGAACGTCACCCTGGAGCTGGGTGGCAACGACCCGGCGATCGTCCTGGACGACGCCGACATCGACGCGACCCTGGAGCGGATGCTCAAGGGCGTCTACACCCGAACCGGCCAGATCTGCTTCGCGGTCAAGCGGATCTACGTGCCGCGCGGCCTCTACGCGCGGTTCGCCGACGCATTCTGCGACCGGGTCAACGAGTATGCCGTCGGCCATGGCTTGGACCCGCAGGCGAGCTTCGGCCCGCTCAACAACGAGGCGCAGTTCAAGAAGGTCACCGACCTCCTCGACCGCACGCGCAACTCCTCGGCACAGCTGATCCAGCTGGGTCGCAAGCTCGACCCGTCGTCGTGGGACAACGGCTACTACGTGCTGCCGCACGTGGTGCGCGACGTCGAGCACACCGCGCCGGTGTCGTGCGAGGAGCAGTTCGGCCCGATCGTGCCGCTCATCGCCTACGATGACGAGGAGCAGGTCATCGGCTGGGCCAATGACAGCGACTACGGGCTGGGCTCCTCGGTGTGGACCAGCGACCCCGACCGCGGATTGTCCCTGGCCCGGCGCATCGAGGCCGGCAGCACCTTCATCAACACCCACTCGTTCGAGTCGCTCGACCTGCGCATGCCCTTCGGTGGCATCAAGTCCAGCGGCATCGGGCGCGAGTTCGGCACCGCCGGCCTCAACGCCTACGTCGAGGAACACTCGATCCGGCGCCTGAAGTGACCGGCCGCGGCCCGGACGGTCACGACGCCGTCCGGGCCGCCCGCACCAGTCCCCCGCCGATGATCAGGCGCTGGATCTCGCTGGTGCCCTCGTACAGGCGCAACAGCCGGACGTCGCGGTAGATCCGCTCGACCGGCACCTCCCGCATGTACCCGGTGCCGCCATGGATCTGCACCGCCAGGTCGGCCACCCTGCCCACCATTTCCGTGCAGTAGAGCTTCGCCGCGGACGGCGCGATCCGCCGGTCCTCCCCGGTGACGTAGAGCCGCGCGGCTTCCCTGACCAGCGCGCGCCCGGCGAGCACCCCGGTCTGCTGGTCAGCGATCATCGCCTGAACGAGCTGGAAGTCCCCGATCGGCGTGCCGCCCTGTGTCGCCGACGCGGCGTAGGTGACCGACTCGTCGAGCGCGCGCTGCGCCGTTCCCACTGCCAGACCGGCGATGTGGATCCGGCCGCGGGCCAGGGAGGTCATCGCGGCGCGGTAACCGAGGTCCCCGTCGCCACCGACAAGCGCCTCCGGTCCGACCCGGACGCCGTTGAACGTCACGTCCGCGGTACGAGAGCCCTCCTGCCCCATCTTGACGTCCTTCACCCCGACCTCGACGCCGGGCGTCACGCTGGGGACCAGGAACACCGCGATCCCCGGCCCCGACGCGGGCGCGGGCGACAGGCGCGCGAAGACCACGAACAGCCCGGCCTCGGTCGCGTTGGTGATGAACCGCTTGCCGCCATCGATGACCCAGCCATCGCCGTCCGCCTTCGCCGTCGTCCGCAGCCCCGCAGGGTTGGAACCGGCCCCTTCCTCGGTGAGCGCGAACGACGCGACCACTTCGCCCGAGGCGATCCCGGGCAGCCACCGGGCCTGCTGCTCGGGCGTGCCGAACCCGACCAGCACCTGTCCGGCGATCCCGTTGTTCGTCCCGAACATCGAGCGCAGCGACAGCGAGGTGTAACCCAGCTCCATGGCCACCTCGACGTCCTGCACGAGGTCGAGTCCGAGACCGCCCCATTCCTGCGGGATCGCGTACCCGAACAGGCCCATCTCCGCGGCCTGGGCCCGGAGATCGTCCGGAATGGCGTCGGTCGCCATGATCTCGCGTTCGCGGGGCACGACCCGCGTGCGGACGAAGTCGGCGATCTGGGTGCGGACGTCGGCGAACACGTCGTCGGGAACGTCGGGATTTCCGGTGTACATGAGTCCACTATCCAAGCTGAATTGTGAACAGTCCAATACTTAATGGACTCCCCTGTGATACCGTATTCGCAATGGACGTCGCTCAGCTTCGCGCGTTCCTCGCTGTGGCCGAGGAGCTCCACTTCGGACGTGCCGCCGAGCGGCTGCACGTCGCCCAGCCACCCCTGAGCCGCACCATCAAACAGCTCGAACACGATCTCGGCACGCGGCTGTTCGACCGCAACACGCGGTCGGTCCGCCTCACCTCGAGCGGTCAGGCTCTGGTCGGCCCCGCGAAGGAGGCACTGGACGCCCTGCGCCGGGCCGAAGCCGCGGTGCGAGCGGCCGACGACGGTGAAGCGGGGTTCGTGAGAATCGCCTTCGCAGGCCTGTCCACGCACCGTCTCGTCGCCGGGCTCGCCCGCGTCGTGCGCTCGCAGCGCCCCGGCATCCAGCTCGAATTGTCCAGTCAGAACTTCGCCCAGCCTGCGATGAAAAAACTCGTACAAGGCGACACCGACATCGCGCTCGGACGCTGGGACGTCATCCCCGCCGAGGTGTCCGCGCAGGTGGTGATGCCGGACTCGCTCGTGGTGGCGTTGCCCGACACTCACCGCCTGGCCGGAGCCCGCCGCCTGTCCATAGCGCAGCTCGCCGGGGACGGGTTCGTGTCGCTGCCCCCACACGAGGGCGCCGTGCTCCCCGACCGGCTGCGCCGGCTGGCCTACGACAACTCCTTCGTTCCCGACATCGTTCAGGTCGCTCCGGACACCCAGACCGCACTGGCCCTGGTCAGCGCCGAGGTCGGCTGCCACCTCACCCTGGCCTCAGTGGCGCGCAACGCCACCGATCCCACCGTCGTGTTCGTCCCGCTGGACACATCACCGCAGGACGTGGACCTCCGGGCGGCGTGGCGAAGGGACGACGTGAATCCGGCGCTCCATGTCGTCCTCGAGGACATGTTGCGGCTGGGCAGCGCAACCGGCTGAGCTCAGAGCGAGCCCTCGGCACCGTCGAGGCGCAGCTGGCGCAGCCGGCGGTACAACGTGGTCCGGCCGATGCCAAGCAGCTCCGCCGCCTCCGACTTGTTGCCACCCGCGGCGTCCAGCGCCTTGATGATGGCCTCACGCTCGGCCGCCTCGATCAGGGTCAGCGGGCGCCGCGGCGGCGCCTGCCGGAGATGCGGTGGCAGGTGGCGCACCTGGATGACCGAGCCGGGCACGTCGCGCACCAGAGCGGCGACGGTGTCCGCCAGCTCGGCGATGTTGCCCGGCCAGCTCCACTGCATGAATGCCTGCAGCGCCGCGGGCGATACGGTGTGACGCCGGTCCGGGTCGACGCGGTCCAGGATCCGCTTCACCAGACCGGGAATCCGCTCCGGGGTGCGGGCCAGCGGCTGCGTCCGCGCTGCCGGTTCACCGGCCAGCTTCCGCACGGGCGCGGGCACCCGCTCGCCGTCGAGGGTGAGCATGAGCAGGGTTGTCCACCGCCCGCCCGCGACCCCGGCGCGGTGTTGCTCGGCCAGCTCCACCAACCCGGACGCCCCGCCGGACGGGATGTCCTCGGCCCGGCGGAGCAGCACATCCGTTCCGCCCTCGAGGTGTCCGGCGATCGCGGACCAGGACGTCCCAGTGCCCGCCATGACGACCTCCAGGTGCCTCCCACGCCCCCGGTCCGCTCGGAGCTCCCGCGCGAGCGTCGCCCGGCCCGAACCGCGCGGCCCATCGACGACGAGGAGGCCGTCGCCCGAACTCCGAACCGGGGGCGTGGCCGCAGCGACGACAGGCGCGCCGGGATCCCGCTCCGCGAAATGGAGCACGAAGTGGGCCTGCGGCCCGTCGAGGACCCGCCGGGCCGTCACCTCCGTATCCGTGCCGTCGAGCCGGAAGCGTGCCGTGCCACCAGCCGACCAGTCGTGCGCGTTCAGCAGTTCCCAGAGCACCACGTGGGAGTCGACGCTCACGTACGGCAGGCCCGGGGTGTTGGCCAGCAGGGATTCCCGGTCCATGACGACCGTGGGGCGCTGGGAGTTGGTGTAGCGCAGGAACGACATCGCCAGCGCGAGGTCCTGTGGGCGGGACGCTGCCCGCAACCGCTCTTCGATCTGCTGCCCGATCTCGCGGGTGAGCGTGAGCATCAAGGGATTCGCCGACTCCAATGGGCCGCCGAGCGACACCGAGCCCGCGACCGCCCCCGCGGGCGTGTAGACGGGAACCGCCGCGCAGGCCAGTGCGCCGAGCGCGTCGTTGTAGTGCTGCGGCCCTTCGATGAGGACGGCCCGTTTCTCGACCATCGAGGTGCCGAGACCATTGGTACCGATCGACCCCTCCGAGTAGTCGAACCCTTCCGCCGCGTGTACGCGGTCCAGGCGCCGGCGCACGCTGCTGTCACTGGTCCGCCGGGCGACGATCCGTCCAGCGCGGTCGCTCAGGAACAACGTCGTGCCCGTGTCCGCGAGCTGCTCCTGCCAACGGTCGAGCACCGGACGCGCGGCGCGGGACAGCGCCGACTCGGGGTCCACGTCCTGATACCGCCGGCACACCGACGCACTGTCGACGCAGTTGCTGATCGACCGGCGCCAGCTGCGCAGGATCAGGTCCGGGACCACACCGCGGACGCGGGTGTCGCCGAGAAGACCGGCTTCGATCAGCTCCTGGCGGGCTTGCCGCACAACGTCGTGCATCGCACTACCTCCGTCGCACTCCAGAGTGCCTGTTGCGCGCCCGGGATTCCAATACACAATCCGGCGCCGATCATTTCGATTCCGGTATCAGCCCAGTTCAGAGCGGTGTCGGACGCTGTTCCACTTTGGAACACCCACCCCCACACCGGTGACCCCACCATGGGCATCGCAAGTGAAGCACGCCACACGGGCAACGAAGGCCGAAGGAGTCAGCTCCCATGGAAGCACCCGACACCGGGCGGATCCGCCAGCTCGACGCGCTCGTAGTCGGAGCCGGTTTCGGCGGGATCTACATGCTGCACAAGCTGCGCAACGAGCTCGGGCTCGACGCCGAAGCGATCGACAAGGCGCGCGGCGTCGGCGGCACCTGGTACTGGAACAAGTACCCCGGCGCGCTGTCTGACTCCGAAGGCTTCGTCTACCAGTACTCGTTCGACCGGGAGCTGTACGAGCAGACGCCGTGGACGACCAAGTTCGTCCGCCAGCCCGAGATCCTCGCCTATCTCAACGGCGTTGTGGACCGCTACGGTTTGCGTGAGCACATCCGGCTCGAGACCGCGATGACCGAGGCCGAGTTCGACGAGGCGACCGGCACCTGGACCGTTGGCACCGACCGCGGCACCTTCCGCTGCCGCTTTCTGATCACCGGTCTCGGCCTGCTCTCGGCCACCAACGTGCCGGACTTCCCCGGCATGGAGACATTCGAGGGCCGGCTGGTGCACACCGGCGCCTGGCCCGAGGACCTGGACCTGACCGGCAAGCGTGTCGGCGTGATCGGCAACGGATCGACCGGCAACCAGGTCATCACCGCGACCGCGCCGATCGCCGCGCACCTGACCTCGTTCCAGCGCACGCCGCAGTACAGCGTGCCCGCCGGCAACCGGGAGCTGACGCCCGAGGAGATCCAGTCCTACCGCGACAACTTCGAGGCCAACTGGGAGCAGGTGCGCAACTCCAGCGTGGCGATGGGCTTCGAGGAGAGCACCGTCGAGACCTTCAGCGTCTCGGCCGAGGAACGCGAGCGCATCTTCCAGAAGGCATGGGACACCGGCGGCGGGTTCCGCTTCATGTTCGAAACCTTCTGCGACATCGCGACCAACCCCGCCGCCAACGAAGAAGCGGCGAGGTTCATCCGGCGCAAGATCTCCGAGATCGTCAAGGATCCGGAGACCCGGCGCAAGCTGATGCCGGAGGGCCTTTACGCGCGTCGGCCGCTGTGCGACTCCGGCTTCTACGAGACGTTCAACCGGCCGAACGTGTCCCTGGTCAACGTCAAGGAGAATCCGATCAAGGAGATCACCCCGAAGGGAGTGGTCACCGCCGACGGTGTCCTCCACAAGCTGGACGTCCTGATCTGCGCCACCGGGTTTGACGCGGTCGACGGCAACTACATGCGGGTCGACATCCGTGGCCGCGGTGGCGAGAAGCTGAAGGACCACTGGAGCGGCGGACCTACGAGCTACCTCGGCATGGCCACCAGCGGGTTCCCGAACCTGTTCATGATCCTCGGGCCCAACGGCCCCTTCACCAACCTGCCGCCCTCGATCGAGGCCCAGGTCGACTGGATCGGCGACACGGTCCGGCACGTGTCTGACACCGACGCGGGTTGGCTGGACGTCGCCCCCGCCGCCGAGGCCGCGTGGACCGACACCTGTGCCGAGATCGCCAACCAGACCCTGTTCGCGCAGGCCGCATCGTGGATCTTCGGCGCGAACATCCCCGGCAAGAAGCGCACGGTCATGTTCTACCTGGGCGGGCTGAAGAACTACCGCCAACTGCTCGCCACCGAGGCCGCGAAGGGCTACCCGAGCTTCGTGAGGGAGGGCGGCCAGTGACGCGGTACGCGACGGTCGACCCGACGACCGGCAAGCTGGTCCGCGAGTTCGCCGTGATCTCCGACGCCGAGGCCCGGGAAGCCCTGGCGCGTGCGGACAAGGCCTACCGGTCCTGGCGCGAGACGGATCTCGCGGAGCGAGCCGGGATCCTGTCGCGGGTCGCCGGGCTGCACCGGCGGCACGCGAGCGAGCTGGCTGAGCTCATGACGCTGGAGATGGGCAAGCCGATCACACAGGCCAAGGCCGAGGTCGAGCTGTCTGCTTCGATCTACGAGTACTACGCCACGAAGGGACCGGACCTGCTGGCCGACGAGGTGCTCGACATCGCGGGCACGGGGCGGGCACTGGTGCGGACCGCATCGATCGGGCCGTTGCTCGGCATCATGCCGTGGAACTTCCCCTACTACCAGGTGGCGCGATTCGTGGCGCCGAACCTGCTGCTGGGCAACACCATCCTGCTCAAGCACGCCGGCAACTGCCCGCAGGAAGCGCTGCGGATCCACGAGCTGCTGGACGAAGCCGGTGCACCGCCGGGCGTCTACCAGAACGTGTTCGCCTCCACCGGCCAGGTGGCGGACATGATCGCCGATCCGCTGCTGCGGGGTGTGTCACTGACCGGTTCGGAACGCGCAGGCAGCGCGGTCGGGGAACTGGCCGGACGGCACCTCAAGAAGTGCGTGCTGGAGCTGGGCGGATCGGACCCGTTCCTCGTCATGCCCGGCGCCGATCTCGACCGCGCGGTCTCCGCCGCGGTCGCGGGCAGGTTCGGCAACGCCGGGCAAGCCTGCACCTCGTCCAAGCGGATGATCATCGACACCTCGTTGTGGGACGACTTCCTCGAGGCCTTCCTCGCGAAAGCCGCGGAGTGGCGAATCGGGGACCCGCGAAACCCCGGCACTCGTCTCGGGCCGATGTCGTCGGTCCAAGCGCGGGCCGACCTCGCCGGCCAGGTGGACGACGCCGTCGCGAAGGGCGCCACCGTGCACCTCGGCGGGGAGATTCCCGAGGGCGAGGGGGCCTTCTACCCGGCGACCGTTCTTTCCGGAGTCACGAGGGAGATGCGGGCCTACCACGAGGAACTGTTCGGCCCGGTCGCCGTGCTGTACCGGGTGAACTCGGTCGACGAAGCAATCGAGCTGGCCAACGACTCGCCCTACGGTCTCGGTGGCGCGGTGTTCACGTCCGACCCCGACCTCGCCGGCGCGGTCGCGGACCGCCTCGACACCGGGATGGTCGGCATCAACACCACGATCAAGAGTGCGCCGGACATGCCGTTCGGCGGTGTCAAGAACTCCGGCATCGGCCGGGAGCTCGGCCGGTTCGGTCTCGACGAGTTCGCCAACAAGAAGCTCGTCCGCATCCTCTGAAGCGGCGGGCAACACAAGGAGGTGTCATGCGCGCTGCGGTCTACTACGGCAACCATCGGCTCGAGATCGAGGACGTTCCGGAACCCTCGCCGGGCGACGGGCAGGTCAAGGTGCGGGTCAGCCGCAACGGGATCTGCGGCACGGATCTGCATGAGTACTACGACGGCCCGATCTTCGCCTCACCCGATCCGCATCCCCTGACCGGACAGGCCATGCCGGTAGTGCTGGGACACGAGTTCTCCGGGGTGGTCACGGCCGTCGGCAGTGGAGTGACCGACGTGTCCGAGGGCGATCACGTGGTCATCGAGCCTGTCTATCGTTGCGGCGAGTGCCGCCCGTGCAAGTCGGGGCACTACAACCTCTGCAACGTGGTCGGCTTCCACGGCTTGATGGCCGACGGCGGCATGGCCGAGTACACGGTCGTGCCGCGCAACCAGGTCCACAAGCTGCCCCACGGTGTGACACTGGAGCTGGGCGCGTTGGTGGAGCCGATGTCCGTGGCCTACCACGCCGCGCGATTGGGTGAGGTCGGCGAGGGAAGCAGCGCCCTGATATTCGGAGCGGGCCCGATCGGCATCGGGCTGTGGTTCGCGCTGCTCGGGATGGGCCTGACCGAGATCGACGTCGTCGAGCCGTCCGAGACACGACGGAAGTCGATCGAGGCGCTCGGCGCCCGCACCCTCGACCCGAACGCCCAGGACGTGCCCGCCCTGATCGCGGATCGCACGAACGGCAACGGCGTCGATGCCGCCTTCGACGCCGCGGGTGTCACTCCCGCTGTGGAGTCCGCGCTGCAGTGCGTGGGTGAGCACCGCCCGTTGATCAGCGTCGCGATCTACGACAAGCCGTTGCCGACGCCGCTGATCAACCTGGTGCTCCGCGAGCGGCGAATCCAGGGCACGATCTGCTACACGAGCGAGGATTACCGCGCGGTCATCGACCTGATGGCACGCGGCCACTACAACGCCACGGGCTGGGTCGACACGGTGCCGCTGAGCGGCGTGATCGAGCAGGGTTTCGAGGAACTGCGCGCCGGACGCAAGATGAAGCTGCTGGTGGATCCCGCCGCGTGATGCGTGGACTCGGTGTTCGTCGGGCGCCTCGACGACGACGAGGCGCAGGCCGACGCGCTGCGGTTGTTGAAGG
>NZ_JBEXTX010000090.1:0-33536 GCF_040614175.1 Amycolatopsis sp. NPDC006131 | reverse complement strand
ACACCATGCCCCACCCGGCGCCGCTGGCCGCGGCCGACCCGGTGAACACGAACGGCAGCTGGCGGTGCGCCGCGCGGGTGCTGGATACGCTCGTGAAAGGAACGTTTGACATGCCCGAAAACGCAGCCGGCGACCTCGCCGGACAGGTCGCGCTGGTCACCGGAGCCGCCTCCGGCATCGGCGCGGCAACCGCTCGCCGCCTGGCCCGGGACGGCGCCACGATCGCGGTGGCGGACATCAACGGCGACGGCGTCAAGGCCGTCGCCGAGGACATCGTCGCCGCCGGGGGCGCGGCGACGGCGATGACGTGCGACCAGACCGACGCCGACCAGGTCGCCGCCCTGTTCGCCGATTTGGAGCGGCTAGGGAGTCTCGACATCTGCGTCGCCAACGCCGGCTGGGGCCGCTACGGCGCGTTCCTCGACCTCTCCCTCTCCGCCTGGCAGAAGACGTTCGACGTCAACGTCACGGGAACGTTCCTGGTCTGCCAGTCCGCTGCCCGGCGGATGGTCGAACTGGGCCGCGGTGGCTCGATCGTCGTCACCTCGTCGTGCGGTGCCGTGAATCCGGTGGCGCTGTTCTCCGCCTACTGTTCGGCCAAGGCCGCGCTGAACACCATGGTCACGGTCATGGCCTACGAGCTCGGGCAGTTCGACATCCGCGCGAACGCAGTGATGCCCGGCGTCACCGAGACGGCCATGACGGAAGCGCTGCTCGACAGCGGGGCCCGCGACTACACGCTGGCGGAGTCACCCCTGGGGCGGAACGGAAGGCCCGAGGACGTCGCCGATGCGATCGCGTTCCTCGCCGGACCCCACAGCGGGTTCGTGACCGGTTCTTCGCTACTCGTCGACGGTGGCGCTTCGACCTTCTCGCCGGGCTGGTTCGGCGCGGACTTCCGTGAACGGCACCGGGCGAACTGGACCCCCCGGCACGTGCAGTGGGCAGGCCGGCCCGGGTGACCGCTTCCCCGTGGTACCACCGGTCCTGCTCGAATCCGCTCTGAGTACCCGCGGGCGGATGCCTCCGCCCCGGTGCCGGGCCTAACGTACTGAAGTCCCGGTTTCCGTACGAGCGAGGCCAAGCTGATGATCGAGCACCCGGTGTCACCACGGTTGTCGTCGACCCGAGTCGAAGTGGACGGACCGAAACGGAGCGCGGCCACGGAAGCGGTGCGACGGCTGCTGCGCGAGTGCGGGTTCACCGAAGCAGGACCAGCGAACGACAACGGTCTGGCGAGCACGGCGGTCTGCGTGGTCCAGGTCGACAACCCGTTGTTCGGGGCGGGACAGCGGACCGGCGGGTTGCGTCGGTCGGCCATCCTGAACTCCGCCACCACCATGGCTCGCCAGGGCGGAGGCACGCTGGTACTGGTCACCGACCAGACCCCGATGGCGGCTCCCTCGGCCGATCCGGACCACGCCGCACGCCAGGCCGGGGACCTTCAATGGTGGCAGCAGATCTCGGCGAGGTTCGCACCGCACGGCGTCCGGATGAACACGATCCGGGTCGGCTACGCACCGTTCTTGGGCCACGCACTTTCCCAGCCCGCCGAGTCTGAGCTGCTGTCACACCAGATCGTGCGACGCCCAGTCGTCGAAGCCGACCTCCAAGCGGCGCTGACGCTGCTGTTCAGCAGTGTTCCCAGCACGATGGTCGGCGAGATCCTGCCACTGGACGGTGGCCTCGGCACCACACTGGTGTCCACGAGCAAGCCAGGGTCGGTTCGTCCGGACCACTCGACCGAACCTCCGGCGGCACCGTGGAACCTCGAGGGCAGGACGGTACTGGTCGCGGGCGCGAGCAGCGGCATCGGGGCGGCCACCGCCATCGAACTCGCCCGGCGAGGAGCAGACCTGGTCCTGCTCGCGCGGCGGAAGCGCGAACTGGACGAAGTGGCGGCCGCGATCACCGAGCACTTCGACAGCATCGTCCGGACCGTCGACGCCGACCTGGCCGAACCCGACACCCCCGAACTGGCCCTTGCCAGGGCGTTTTCCAGCGCGGGACGGGTCGACGATCTTGTCTACACCGCCGGCATGTTGATTCGCGACGATCCCCGCGAAGACACCGTCGCGCAGCGTGAACGGGCGTACCGCGTCAACACCCTCGCCTACGCGGACATGGCAGAGCGACTCGCGCGTCGCTGGGCGACCGACGGCCACCGCGGCTCGATCGTCGGGGTGTCCTCTTCGAGCGCGGAGATCGCGCTGGTCCCCGGCCTGTACAGCTACAGCTCCAGCAAGGCTGCGATGGAGCACCTCAGCCTGCAACTGGCCATCTCGCTGGCGCGTCACCGGATCCGGGTGAACGCAGTGGTCCCGGGATTCGTCGACACCCCCATGGCGGCGACCGCGGACCCCGCCTTCGTCTCGGTGTCCATGCGCCGGGTGCCCGTGGCCCACCCGTCCGAACCCGAGGACCTCGCCGCGGTGATCGCCTACCTGGCCAGTCCCGCCTCGGCCATGATCAGCGGCGCCCGGCTTCGCGTGTGCGGTGGCCTGGCCACGCTCGGTCCGCTCCCGGCACTGGCCGAATCCGGCCCGCGTGCGGTGCGGGCCACCGCGACGGCGGTGGCCCGCTGATCCGCACCGAACTCGACGGTCCTGCCCGAAGCCGTGCCGGCCCCTCACCCTCGCCCGGACAACGCTCAGCCCTCGTGTGCCGAGGAGCTCACGAGCATCCGGACCGGCAAGCCGAGGCGACGACGTGCCCATTCCCCCATGTACCGCACAGCCTCGTCGCCCTCAGGCGCACGACCGGCTAGATATATGAAGGAGTGTTGCATCTCGGGTCCCACCCGGACCTCGACCTGCACACCGGCGTCCGCGGCGCGGGCCGCGAACCGCCGGGTGTCGTCGAGCAGTGTTTCGTGTTCCCCCACGTGGATGAGCATCGGCGGCAGACCGGACAGGTCGGCGTGGAGCGGGTTCGCCAGTGGGTGCGTGGGCGGGACATCTCCCAGGAACGCGGTCCGCATCCCTTCCAGGATCGGGCGTTGCACCACGGCGTCCTTGTCCGCCAGCGTGTGGAGGGTGTCCGATCGCAGCTCCATGTCGTACCAGGGGGAGACTGGCATGATCGCCGCAGGCAACGGGTCTCCCGCGTCGCGGAGCTTGAGGACCATGGTCGTGCACAGGTTGCCGCCGGCGGAATGCCCGGCCGAGACGATGTGCTCCGGGCGGATGCCCTGCTTCAGCAACCAGCGATAGGCCGTGACCGCGTCGTCGAGCTGCGCCGGGAACGGGTTCTCCGGCGCCAGCCGGAAGTCCAGTACCAGCGCCCGCGTGCCGGCTGCCTTCGCGATGTGCCCCGCCAGCTTGCGGTCGGTGTGCATCGACAGCACCATGAACCCGCCGCCGTGGCTGTGCATGATCACGCGGTCGGACGCGCATCCGTCCGGCACACACCACAACACCGGAACTCCGTCGGCATCATCCTCCAGATAGGACACCCCTTCGGGTTCGGCGGTCACCCGGTGCAGCTCCTCGAACAGATCACGCATCGTCTGCAGATCCATGTCGGGGTTCGCCGCGGACCGGTCCACCAGAGACTGGTAGATGAGCTTCAGGTAGCCGGACTGCTCGCTCGCCATTGAACGCTCCGTTTCGCCATGTGGTTCGGAAGCTCGGTTCCGGAGAACTTAACTCCCTGCTCCAAAGCATGTCAATGATCGTTCATACAGTCGAGATTAGTGCAATTTGCTTGATTCAAATTGCACGAAAACGGCGACGCCGCTTTCGCAGCGTCGCCGTCGATGGCGCTTCGCTCACGCAATCCGCACGAGCATCGCCGTCGTGTCCCCACCACCGCCGATACTGGCCGTCATGCCAACCGGCCGCGATCCACCGCTCATCTTCACGGCACTCCCCCCAACCGGTCGTGCCGGCAAGCGCGGATAGGGCGTCACCAGATTGGCAGTGGGCGCCACACGTTCCTCCACGAGCATAAGAACAGTGTTCAACGCTTTCAAGAGGCCGACCGCGCCCGGGAGATGACCGAAACACGCCTCCTGCGAAGTGATGAGCAACGGCGAGTCGTCCGCCATCTCCTCGCGGAGTGACGTGAGGGTCTCGCACAGGAAATCCTCGAGCTGCCGGTTCCCTTCCGCGAAGTCGTTCAGGAAAGCCAGATCACCCAGCGAGAGGCCGGCGGACCGGAGCAGGCGCGCCAGGTCCCTGCCGCAGGGCGCCGCGTCACCGAGTCCCATCGCATTGGGACCACCGTTGCGCGTCGAGAGCGCCAGGAGTTCGATCTCGGCGAACGCGTCGCGCGACGTCGCGCCGGGCGCGCCGAGCACCACGGCCACGGCGCCCTCGGCCGGCGCATTCCCGGTCTGAACGGCGTCGTGCGGGCGCACGTCGAGTGGGTTGTCCGAAGTAGACGAGGCGCGGTGACCGGAACGTCCCTGGTAGGACGTGCTCGACAGGAACAGCGGATCGAGCGGGTGCTCGAAACCCACGACGACGGCGTACTCGACCTCACCGTGCGCGATCATCGATGCCGCCAGCTGGACCGCCCGCAGGGACACGGCACAACCCCCCGCCATCGTCAGCGTGGGCACGTCCAGTCCCAGATTGAGGCACAACGCCGACGCGGTGCTACCGGGCGTCGCCTTGGCCCAGTAGTCGACGCCCATCCCGGAGACGCCGGCGTCCCGATAGCGGTCGGCGAGTTCGAGGACCTCGGACGTGGAGAACTGCAACGAGGTGACGATCAGGACGGCGTCCCGGCGGCTGATCTCGGCTGCGGAGACACCGGCACGGTCGAGAGCATCGGCCACCGCGGCGTGCGCCATGCGCGTGCCTCGCGCCATGCGCGCGAGTGTTCGATCGGGAAGGTTGAGATCGTCAGCGCCTGAACCGGGCACCTGACCGGCGATCCGGACCGGGGTTCGGGGTGTGTCAAGGGGAGTGATCCGGCAGCCACCGGACATCACGGTGGTCGTGTATTCATCCAAGCTCTGGCACGGTTTGTCGATTCCCGGCAGTACCAGGCCGACACCACGGACCGCGACCGCATTCCAGGTTGTCATCGTCCCTCCTCGGGGGTCAGGGCGCGCCGCCATCGACGGACATCGCTTCGCCGGTGATCGATCTCGCGTGGTCGCTCAACAGGAACGCGGTCAGCTCCGCGACCTCATCGGGTTCCACCAGCCGCCGGAGGTTGGTCCGGTGAACCGCGCTCCGCCAGTACTTCTCCCAGGTCAGCTCCGGTGTCCCGCCGTACCTGCGCATACTTGCGACGAAACTGCCACCCAGCATCTCCTCGTCCCGGAGCATGTCGGTGTCGGTCAGACCGGGACACACCGCATTGACGCGAACCCCGTACGGCCCGGTTTCGACGGCCACCGACCGCACGAGCCCGTTGACGCCCCATTTGGACGCGGCGTAGGCAGAGGTGGCAGGCGCACCACGCTTCCCGGACGCACTGGACACGAGGACGATGGAGCCGCGCCGACGTCGCATCATGCCGGGAACGATCGCGCGGCAGAAGCGGAAGGCGCCGTTGAGATTGGTGTCGACCGTGCGGATCCAGGCGTCCTCATCCTGCTCGCACAGGAATGTCTGGCCGGTCGCCGTGCCCGCACTGTTGACCGCGTGCGTCAGAGGACCGAAGCGCTCTTCGACCTCTGAGACCGCTTGGTGAAGCGACTCCAGGTCCCGCACGTCGGCAGCGATCGCGCACGCCGTACCGGACGCGCCCGCCACCTCCTTCTCGACGGCGGCCAGCCGGTCGGCACTGCGCCCGAGCAGGCCGACGGAAGCCCCTGCGGCGGCAAGCCGGAGTGCCACGCTCCTGCCGATCCCGCTGCCTGCGCCGGTCACGATCGCCACCGCGCCCTCGAAGGTCCGGGCGGCCGGTTCACGCGATCCGGCCGGGGAATCCACCACCATCCACCTCCAGCACGTTGCCTGTCATGTAGCCGTTGTCGATGGCATGCACGATCGTCGCGGCGACCTCGTTCTCCGTGGCGAAGCGTCGCAACGGCACCTGCCCGCGCAGCCTCTCCATGTACTCGGCGTGAGCCGGCCGCGCCGCGGTCTTCGTGCGCAGCGCGGCACCGTCGACGACACCGGGAGCGACGCAAACCACGCGTATTCCGTAATCGGCCAGTTCGAGCGCCCACGAACGCGTCAGAGAAATCACGCCTGCCTTCGCGGCGGAGTACGCGGACTGCCCCCACGACCCGCGCCACGTCGAACTCGCCACGGTCACCAGCACGCCACCACGATTCCGGCGTGCGAGGGCCGCCGCGGCCTCCCGTCCGACGAGGAAGGTGCCCGTCAGGCAGAGGTCGATCACTTCCCGCCACTCGTCCTCGGGGTGGCGGGCCCAGTCCCGGGCGGCAGGATCGCGAGGCCGGCGCACGAGTTGCCGTGAGAGGTTTCGGCCCGTGACGATCACGCATCCCGCCAGTGGTAGGTCGGCGAAAAGCTCCTCGACGCTCGGGGCCGACGTGACGTCGACAGTGCGGGTCACGAGTGGCAACTGCTGGAGCTCGGCGCGCTTGCGCAGCGCGGCCAGGCGCTCACTGGCCCGTGCGGCCGCGACAACCGGCCGGCCCGCTTCGGCAAGCGTGAGCGCGGTCCTCAAGCCGATACCGCTCGAGGCACCGACGACCACGACCGGGCTCTCCTCCTTCTCCCCGCCCATCGGTCAGAACACCCGGTACAGCAGGGCGCCGTAGTACCAGCCCGATCCCACTGCCGGGCTGAGCACCAGGTCGCCCTGACGGAACCGGCCGGAAGCGGTCTCCTCGGCCAGAACGATGGGAATCGACGCGCTGGAGGTGTTGCCCCTCGTCTCGAAGTTGACCACGAACTTGTGATCCGGCACGCCGAGAGCCGCTCGGACCCGCCGGTGCACGACATCCGTACCTGGGTGCGGCACAACCCAGTCGACGTCGTCGGTGGTCAAACCGTTACGCGCGAGCAACTCCGAGCACACCTCGACCATGCTCGACGTCGCATGTTCGGGTAGGTCCTTCTGGCTCCGGATCCAGCCTCGCGGTCCCGGCGCCGCGACGACAGAGGCGCGGGAACCGTCACTGCGCAACACCGAATCGAGGAGTCCTCCGGGGTCTCCCCGGCGGCTCAGCACAACAGCGCCGGCAGCATCGCCGCACAGCAACTCGCCCTTGCTGCCCGGGCGGGCACGCCTGCTGAACTGCTCTGAGCACACTACGAGCGCATGTCGGGTTCCCGGCAGAGAAGTGAGGTGGCTCGCCGCGATTTGCACCGCGTGGACGAAACCCGCGCAGGCACCCGACACGTCGAAGGCGAGCGTTCGCGGGCACCCGAGCAACTCCGCCGCTTCCGGTGCGTGTTCGGGGATGAACGGCGGCGCTGTCCAGCTGGCCAGGATGACGAGATCGAGATCGCTTGGCTGCAGACCCGCGTCTTTCACCGCGTGCCGGCCGGCTTCGGCCGCCATGAACGGGATGGTCTCTTTCGCGCTGCTCCGGTGGCGAGTCCGCACCGAGATCGTGCCGAGCACCGAGGCGTCTATCGGGTTGTCGTCGTCCTCGACGAAGGCATCGTTGGCGATGACCTGCTCGGGATAGTAGAGGCCGAACCCGGTGAGCCCTATCCCGGCACGGGCCCACAACGGCCCCTGGCTGGTCTCCGTCACTCTCCGCTCCTTCCGGCAGCCTCGCCGCCGTAGCGGAAGATCATCGCTCCCCAGCTGAAGCCACGTCCCACGCTCATGGCGAGAATCCGATCTCCGCGCTTGATCACACCGCCGTGGACGTTCTCGGCGAGGCAGCCAGGGACGCTGACGCTCGAAGTGTTGCCACGGCGATCGATGTTCACCAGGACGCGGTCCGCGGGCAGCGCGAGGAGCGAGCACACTTCGTTGATCATGTTGATGTTCCCCTGGTGGGGAATGATCCAGTCGAGGTCGGCGAAGGTCAGGCCCGCGCCGGCGAGCGCCCGCCTGGTCGCGTCGACGAGCAGACCGGGACCGAGCTTGCCGATCACCTTGCCCTTCATCACCATCTTGTCGTCGTCGTCGATGTCGAAGGCGTCGAAGTGTTCCGCATCCGAGTCCAGGACTACCATCTCCAGCCCACTCGGCCCCTCCGCGCGCCGCCATACACCGGCGGCGGCGCCACCACCGAACAAGGCGGCGTTGCGGTGTGCGAAGCTGAGGATCGGCCGGGGATTCTCGGCGCAGACAACGAGTGCGGTCTCGATCCCCAGCGTGGCGATGAGCCCGCGCGCGATCGCGCTCGCGTGCAGGAATCCGGCGCACGCGACGCCGGTGACGTCGAACCCGAACGCCCGTTCGGCTCCCAGACGCCGTTGCAGCGGCAACGCCAGGTCCATGTAACGGTTGGTTGCGGTCGTCGGGTTGACACGGGGCCGGGCGGTCGCGGTGGTGGCGACGATCAGATCGACCTGGCCGACGTCGATCCCGGCATCCTTGAGCGCCATGGCCGCGGCCCGTTCTGCGAGATCGACGTGGTGTTCCCCCGGTTCCGGCCAGTGCCGCGTCGCGACGCCGGTGTGACGGCGAATCCAGCTGTCGTCGACGCCGAGGTGCGGATGCTCGCGTTCGAAATAGGAATTCGGCACGCCGGCACCGGGAAAGTCGTGCCCGACACCGGTCAGGACGACTGGTACCGTCGCTTCGTGGCCGCTGCTCATCGGTAGACCCCCTCCGGATCGAGCTCACGCAAGGCTTCGATCTCCTCCTCGGCAACGGGCTTCTCGCCCTCGGCCCCGGTCACGGCAACCCGCCATTGGGTCGACTCGCGCAAAGTTGCGGCCGGATCTGCATCCGGCCGGCCGGACGGTGGCATCCAGGTCGCCAACTCGAACTGCTGTTCTGGCGCTGCACGTACGAGACGCCCGAACTGCGTCGCCACAGTGCGGACGTTGCGACCAGGACACGTGACGAAGCGGACTTCGGGCACGAAACGGCGCGGTGAAGCGGCCGCCACGACAAGCGTCTCCACGTGGCTGGCGAAGTCGTTCGCACCGCCGGACCCGACGAGAAAACGGCCGTCCGCGGTGCGGCTGCTGTTGATGCGCCCGGCCGCGTCGATCTCACCGGCCGACAGCACGCCGAGCACACGTCCTGCCCCGCCGGCTGCCACACCGCCCAGGACATCGAGGGTCCCGGCGTGCGAACGACATCTGGCCACATGCCGTTGCGCGAACAGGAACACGTCCCCGCCGTCCGGCCGCATGTCCACCAGCCCGAGCTCCGCGTGCACCTGAACCTCATGGCCCTGACGGCGAAGCCGGTTCGCGGCCAGCCAGGTCGCCAGATGTGCGGTCCCGATCCCCGCGAGCAGCACACGGTAGTCCGCCTCGAGCGCGCGGTCGGCAATCGCACGCGCGGCAAGGATCACATGCTGTTCTCGCCACGTCAGGGCCTGCTGACCCGCGACCCGTGCTCGTCGTGGCACGGCCACTGCCGGTGAGGGAACCGGTTTCCGGCCCCCACGGACCCACTTCTCCATCCAGGCGGCGCGCGTGGCATCGGTCCGGCACGCTTCCGCGAGTTCCACCAGGTAGTCGTAGTCATCCGGATAGCCGTCGAAACCGCATTCGGGCCATGGCGGCAAGCCCTGGGGAAGCGCGCCGAAGGGACGCGGCGTTATCGCCAGGACACGGTCGGCCGGGATCGACGTCGTGCAGGGAGGCGGACGGTCGACCACCAACTCCACCGTGGACACCACGCCGCCCTCGGCCGCGAGGGCACCCCACCAGCCTTCTCCCACTGGACCGTTCAGGTAAAGGTTGCCAGCCCGGTCCGCACAGGTCGCATGCACGAGTGTGACGTCCGGCCGAAGCGGGGACAGCACGAGCGTGCCGTCCGGATCGTGCTCGTCCAGCCTGGACACCCGGCCGGCTTTCCGGTGCGCCGCCTCGAGATCGGAGCCGGTCAGCGACCTCGTCAGCGTCGCTGCCGCCCCCGTGGCCCCCGCGATGAGGCGCTGCAGGAGGGACAACAAGCTCCACTCCTCCACCGTGAAGGGGGTGCCCTGCGGCAGCGATTCGTAGAGTGGGTTCGGCCGGGGAGAGGGATAGGTGTCGCCCGCGAAACAGGTGATCGCGTGCCGCACCACCCCGGCCATCACGAGCGCGTGCATGTCCGCGTGGAACGCATTGGCGCTGACCGTGAACCCGGCACGCCCTCCGAACAGCCGAGCTACCTCACGCACCAGCGCGTTGGGCCGGGACATCGTCGAGGCGACGTGTAGGTGCATCCCGTCGGCGAGCTGGTCCGCGCACATGTCACCGACGTCGGAGTAGAAACGGGGTCCCGTCACGCGGCGACCCCCAGAACGGCTGCGGAACTCTGGCTCCCGATCGCGAACGACAACGACATGGCGTGTTCCATCGAGACCGAGCGGGTTCCCTCGACGACGTGGTCGTGGTCGCACTCAGGGTCGACGTCGACGCAGTTGATCGTGGGCACCAGCTGTTGGCGCGACAGCATCAGCGCGGTGGCAGCACAGTTGAGCACACCCGAGGCACCGAGCAGGTGTCCGAAGACCGGTTTGATGGATCCCAGCGGCGGCGCGCCACGACCCCCGCCATCCGGAAAGACCAAGCGCATCGCACGGCTTTCCGCGAGGTCGTTGTACCGGGTGGCAGTGCCGTGACCGCAGACGTAACCGATGTCGGCGGCCGGGATGCCGGCCTCTTCGACAGCTCGGCGCATCATGTCGGCGGTGGTCTTGCCCGTCAGGTCCATGCGTGTGGCGTGCGCGGCTTCGTTGATGCTCACCACCGGTCCGAGTTCGGCGTAGGCGGTTCCGCTCCGGCGGCGTACGCTCTCTTCCGCCTCGAGCACGAGAGCCACGGCCCCTTCCCCGAAAGCGAACCCGTCGCGGTGGCGGTCATAGGGTTTGATCGTGGTTCGCGGATCACCCTCGGCGCGGGAGAGCACACCCGACGTGGGCGAGGAGTAGAGCTGCAACATCTCGGGCACGAACGGCGTCTCGTAACCCACGACGACGATGACGTCCGCCTTGCCGGCGAGGAGCAGATCACGTGCGTAACCGAGCGCCTGGTGACCGCCGACGCAGGCGTTGCTGAACGTGGTGACCATCCCCCGGGCGCCCAACCGGATGGCGCTCAGCGTCGCGGGTGTCCCGGGCAGGGACGCGAAGATGGCGTGATCGACGTCCAGCCGCGGATAGGCGGGGTCGGCAGCCGCCGTAGGACCGGCCCACCACTCGATCGGCCCGCGCGAACACGACCCCAGAAGGCCGATGCGATTGGGATCGACACCCTCCCCGGCCCGGGTGAGACCGGCGTCGGACCAAGCCTGCTCGACCGCGGCCAGAACCATCAGGATCTCGCGGCTGTACCTCTTCGCATGCCCGCCCGGGAGGTCCGGGAGATGTTCGTGGTGGTCGAAGTCGGAGACCCGGGCGCCGACGGCTCGGGCGGTTCCCGGACGGTTCGCGAACTGCACCGGGAGAACCCGGATTTGTGACTCACCGGCGGACAGCGTTCGCCAGACCGCGTCTTTCCCGGTGGCGCCGGGCAGGACGAAGCCCATGCCGGTGATGTGGACCCTCTCGTTGTCATCGGCCTTCTGCGTCATTGTGGTGTCCCTCTCGGAGGCGCCGTCACCGACCGGTGAACCGCGGCCTTCTGTGTTCCAGGATCGCGCGGATCCCTTCGGTGCTGTCGTCGACCTCGTCCCAGCTACGCTGGTGGAACTGGCCTTGCAGTCGGAGTCCGCATCGGGCCGGGTGGCCGTCGATACGTTCCCTGAGTTCCTTGAACAACCCGATGGCTCTCGTCGGGCCCGCCGCCAACGAGACCGCCAGCTCGGTCGCTTCTTCGATGATCGCTTCGTCGCGGTCGGTCAGCCGGTGCAGGAGACCGGCGCGCAGCGCTTCCTCGGCGGGCATCAGGCGGCCAGTCAGGTAGAGCTCTGTCGTACGGGACGGACCGAGGACCCGCTGGAGAAGCGCGGCCACACCGCTGTGACCGGCCCGCACCAGACCGCATCCCATGCGCGTGCCCGGTCCACCCACGCGAAGGTCGGCAGCGCAGGCGAGCTCGACCCCGGGCCCCATCGCCACCCCGCTCACCGCGGCCACAACAGGTTTGGGGGCCGACAGCAACGCCTCACACACCCGGATGTAGAACGGGTCTCCGGTATCCCGCGAGGCAGGCACGGCTGACGCTTCACCACCCAGATACCGTTCCAGCGCCCCGAGATCGTCCCCGGTGCAGAACACCCCGCCGTGGCCCGTCAGGACGATCGCTCGTACTTCGTCGTCGCGAGCGGCACGAGTCACCTCGTCCAGCAAAGCGCGACCGGATGCGTAGTCCAGCCCGTTCGCGTGTTCCGGCCGATCGAGCCCGATGGTCGTCACGCCGTCCCGGCTGGTCACCTTTATTCCGCTGGACGTCGTTGCCGAGTTTCTCGCCGGAGCATCCATGAGACCATCGAACAACGCCGTCTCCCGGGTCGACAGAGCGTCCCAGTACCCTCTTCCGCGGCGAGTGGGACCCGCAGTACTGCCCCTTACGCCGGTTTCCGCTCACGGTCGTGCGGCATCGGCTGCAGCGGAACACCGTGAATGCCCAGCACCTTGAACAGCTCGCGGCGGCTGACGACACCGTGCTTGTGCAGGATCCGGCTCACGTAGTTCTTGACGGTCTGCGGAGCGAGGTTCAGCAGCTGCGCTATCTCCTCGTTGGACAAGCGGTTGACCATCAGGCCGAGAATCTCGTTCTCCCGGCGGGCCATTCCGCGCGAGGCCGACTCAGCAGCCCGCAGGCCCGGAGAGGACGACTCCGGCGCAAGCAGCCACACGCGGTCGCCGCGACCAGTGCGCACGATCGCCTCCGCGAGAGCGCCGCAACTCAGCGACTTGTGCACGAAGCTGTCCGCACCGGCATTGATCGCACCCGCCACCGCCGTCGGCGAGTTCTCTTCGCTCATCACGAGTACCGCAGCGGGAGGAGACGCTTCTTTCGCCGCACGCAACACGTTCACGTAATCGTCGTGGCCTCCCGCCGGCAGCCCGGCGACCACCAAGCTGGGACGGCATTCTCCGAGTTTCGCCAAGGCATCCGCCTCTGTGCCGGCCTCGCCGACCACGGTGACCCCGGCCGTGGACTCCAGTACCGCCCGCAACCCGAACCGCGTCAACGGCACGTGGTCGATGATGAATGCCGTGCACACCGCCACCGCGGGAACCGGAATACCAGCAGAATCAGTTCGCGAAAACGCGTCAACTCCCGCGACCGAACTCGGTCTCATGCGTGTCACCTCTCGGCGTAGGATCTCCGACGCTTTTCAGCCTTGCAGGCCGGCAAACGCGGTTCCATCCCGTGACCGAAGATCACCATCCGATCTCCGAAAGATCAGGCCGGGCCCGTTCGGGAGGTTGTCGAAAACATTCGCTCATCCACGCCGCAAGGTGTCCGAGGGATTCTCGCCGAAGCGTTCCCGATACCGGGCGGCGAAATGCCCCACATGGGAGAAGCCCCATTTTCGTGCGACTTCCGTCACACTCACCGTTTCAGCATCGGCCGCGAGCAACTCGTCGTGAACCCGGCGCAAACGCACCTGCCGGAGGTACTCCATGGGCCGGAGGTTCAATTCCTTGCGGAAGGCGAGCTGGAGCGAACGGTCGGTGACTCCCGCCGCCTTGGCGAGACTGGCGGTTGTGTGCGGAAAGCCTGGATCGGCCTCCATGCGGTCCACCACCAGCCTCACCACGCGTGAGGGAACGGACCGCTGCTGACGCCGCAGTGCGGACGAGTAGTTGTGCGGCTGGGACACCAGCAGACCGGCCATCAACGTCTGCTCGACACTGGGCAGCACCAATGGATCGTCCACAACGGAATCTGGACGGCTGAGCTCCGCCACGATGTTCTCCAGCCACACACGCCAGGCTCTCCCGGGTCCGTCGGCCACATTCATCGCGGTGTCGAACGACAGCGGCGCAGTCAGCGACCGCCCCATCATCTCGCTCAACCGTGACTCGAGCGCTGGTCTCTCGATACGACAGACGAGCTGAGCACAATCGGCGGACCATCGCATGCGAAGCGAATCGAAGGGCGACAACACCGACGCCGTCTCGCGGCCGCCCCAAGCCTGGCGGCGGCCATGCCGGACGACCGTTCCTCCGGACAACGGAATCTGTACTACATAGTAGTCCCGCAGCTCACCGCACGCGATCTGCACCTCCGCCCCATAGCTCGCATATGTGAAGGAAATGTCGCGCATCCGCCGGCTGCACATGACCGCATCGAGGCGCGTGACCCGGCCGACTGCACGTAGGCGATGCGGCGTGAAGATGCGTCCCGCCTGTTCGCGCACGTACTCCAAGTTGTCGGACCGGTACAACTCGAACAACGACAGGGGAACCTCCTGCCGCCACAGGGATTCCGGCGCCGCTGTCACCCGTGCCGCCCCGGCGCAGCGAATCTCGGACGTCCCCGCTCGTTCATCAGCCCCCCACGGCATCATGCTCTCTGCAAATTGCACCCTCTTCGACGATGGCACAAGTCGGCTAACCACGGCAACACTCGCCCAAGCCAACGATCTCAGAACAGGCAGGGGTACCGGAGACAGCGCGGTGAAGTCCACCGGTCATTCCGGTGAACCCGGCCCCCGAGGTCTGCGTCCAGGAGGCTCGCGGCGGGCGTGGCCGGTTTTCTCGCTCGCGGACAACCGATCCGCTCTGGAAGGCACGCTCTCGCCGGCCACGGGATACTCAGCCCTCGATCCAGCTCAGCGGGTCCGCCACCACCCGGGCGATCACGCTCCCCGCCGCGCCGCGCAGTGCCGCGTCCGCGCCCAGCTTCGCCGGGCGCAGGGTCAGCCCCGGCGCGAGCCGCTCCACCACGCGCTGCCGGAAGGGCTCCCCGAAGGCCGCGAGCCGTCCGCCCAGCACGATCGTCTCCGGGGCGAGCAGCGCGCGCACCCCGACGAGCGCGTCGGCCATCGCCTCGGCTGCCCGGTCCACCGCGCGCAACGCCGCGGGGTCTCCCGAGCGGACCCGCGAAACCAGCGGCTCCTCCACCCCCAGCAGCCGGGCCACCCCCGCGTCCGCCACGCCCGCCGACGCCGCCATCCCGGCGCGTTCCGCGTACAGCTCCAGGCACCCCCGCCCGCCGCAGGCGCACACCTCACCGCGGCGCCGCACCGGGACGTGCCCCAGGTCGCCGGCCAGTTCGGCCGCCGGGTTCAGCGGCGCGAGCCCGATCACCTCCTCACCGCCGAGGTACCACCAGTCCCGCGCCGCCCCGGCCTGGTACTCCGCCAGCGCCGCGCACGCCACCTCGCCGGCCACCAGCACGTCCAGCCCGTGCAGGTCCAGCGCCCGCAACTCCCCCGCCACCAGCGTCCGCACGTCGACCCCGCGCCAGCCCAGCGGCAACGCCGTCACCAGCCCGCGCGACACCAGCCCGCCGACCGCGACCCCCACCCCGGCCACCAGCCGCCCGGCCGTGGTCGCCTCGTCGAACAGCCGCCGCAGCACCGGCCGCGCCGCGCGCGCACCCTCCGCCGCGCCGGCCCCGGCCACGTCGAACCGCCGCAGCTCCCGCGCGAGCGGCCGCCCGGACAGGTCCAGGATCACCCCGGCGATGTGCCCGGACCCGAACTGCAGCCCCAGCGCCACCGGCCCGTACGGGTCGAGCACCAGCCGCCCCGCCGGACGCCCCGGCGCGCGGCCCGGCTCCGGGCCGAGGTCCCGCACCAGCTCGGCCCCGGTCAGCTCCGCCACCAGGCTGGACACCGTGGCCTTCGTCAACCCCGTCCGCTGCGCCAGCTCGACCCGCGACACCGGCGCGTCCCGCGCGATCAGCTCCATGACCAGCGCGACGTTGTGCCGCCGCATCGCCTGCGCGCCCATCGCCTCCACATTCGTCAGTTTAGTGAATTGACGAACTCTGGCCAGCACCGCGACCGTCCGGATAGACAGTCCGGGTACGACGACGTGACGCGAAGGGCGGTCCCCATGGCTGAGGTCAGCTACCGGCAGGCGTCGCGGCTCTACCCCGGCAACCCGCCGGTCCGGGCCGTGGACAGCCTCGATCTCGACATCGCCGACGGCGAGTTCCTGGTTCTGGTCGGCCCGTCGGGCTCGGGCAAGTCGACGGCCCTGCGGATGCTCGCCGGCCTGGAGGACGTCGACGAGGGCGCCATCCACATCGACGGCAAGGACGTCACCGCCGTCCCGCCGAAGGACCGCGACATCGCGATGGTGTTCCAGTCCTACGCCCTCTACCCGCACATGACGGTCGCCGAGAACATGGGCTTCGCGCTCAAGCTCAAGCGGGTCTCCAAGGCCAAGATCGCCGAGCGGGTGCGCGAGGCCGCCGCCCTGCTCGACCTGACCCCGTACCTGGACCGGAAGCCGAAAGCGCTTTCCGGTGGTCAGCGCCAGCGGGTCGCCATGGGCCGCGCGATCGTCCGCGAGCCCGCCGTGTTCCTGATGGACGAGCCGCTGTCCAACCTGGACGCGAAACTGCGCGTGGAGACCCGCGCGAACATCGCCGCGCTGCAGAAGCGCCTGGGCACCACCACCATCTACGTCACGCACGACCAGGTCGAGGCCATGACGATGGGCCACCGGGTCGCGGTGCTCAAGGACGGCAAGCTCCAGCAGTGCGACACCCCGCGCAACCTGTACGAGCGCCCGCGCAACGCCTTCGTGGCCGGCTTCATCGGCTCGCCCGCGATGAACCTCAAGACGGTCGCCCTGACCCCGGACGGCGCGCAGCTGGACGGGCTGACCGTGCCGCTCCCCCGCGCGACGCTCGCCGCGGCGCGCTCAGCCGGGGTGGAGTCGGTGACGCTGGGCCTGCGGCCGGAGTCGCTGCGCCTGGCCGGCGCCGGTGAGCAGGCGGCCAAGCTGACCGTCGAACTAGTCGAGGAGCTGGGCGCGGACGCCTACATCCACGGCGGCGTGAAGATCGGCGACCGCGTGGAGCGGTTCGTGGTCCGCGCCGACGGCCGCCGCCCGCCGCAGCTGGGCGAGACCGTCCAGATCGCGGTCGGCGACGCCGAGGAGGTGCACGCCTTCCACCCTGAGACGGGCGAGCGGCTGCCCTCCGCCGACTAAGGCGACAACATCACGAGGGGCCGGTGGCGGATCCGCCACCGGCCCCTTGACTGTCCGCACCTCTCGCGAATAAGTTACTCCGGAAAACAAAACCCGGAGGAGCTGCGATGGTGCGCCAACCGACCCCTGAGGACAAGTTCTCGTTCGGCCTGTGGACCGTGGGCTGGACCGGCACGGACCCCTTCGGCGGCCCGAGCCGCCCGGCGCTGGACCCGTGGGAGTACTCCGACAAGCTCGCCGAGCTGGGCGCCTGGGGCATCACCTTCCACGACAACGACGTCTTCCCCTTCGACGCCGACCTCGCCACGAAGCAGCGCCTCACCGGGCGGCTCAAGGACGCCGCCGACAAGGCCGGCCTGGTGATCGAGATGGTCACCACCAACACCTTCAGCCACCCGGTGTTCAAGGACGGCGGCCTGACCTCCAACGACCGCGGCGTGCGCCGGTTCGGGCTGCGCAAGGTGCTGCAGGCGGTCGACATCGCCGCCGAGATGGGCGCGAGCACGTTCGTCATGTGGGGCGGCCGCGAAGGCTCCGAGTACGACGGCTCGAAGGACCTCTACGCGGCGTTCGAGCGCTACAAGGAGGGCCTGGACACCGTCGCCGGCTACATCAAGTCGCAGGGCTACGGCCTGCGGATCGGCCTGGAGCCCAAGCCGAACGAGCCGCGCGGCGACATCTTCCTGCCGACCGTGGGCCACGCGCTGGCGCTGATCGCGCAGCTGGAGCACGGCGACATCGTCGGCCTCAACCCGGAGACCGGGCACGAGCAGATGGCCAACCTCAACTACACGCACGCGCTGGGCCAGGCCCTGTGGAGCGGCAAGCTGTTCCACATCGACCTCAACGGCCAGCGCGGCCTCAAGTACGACCAGGACCTGGTGTTCGGCCACGGCGACCTGATCTCCGCGTTCTTCACCGTGGACCTGCTGGAGAACGGCTTCCCCGGCTCCCCGGACGCGCCCCGCTACACCGGCCCGCGGCACTTCGACTACAAGCCCTCGCGCACCGAGTACCTCGACGGCATCTGGGACTCGGCGCGGGCGTGCATGTCGACCTACCTGATGCTGGCCGAGAAGGCGAAGGCCTTCCGCGAGGACCCGCGCGTCCGCGAGGCGTGGGACCGGGCGGGGATCCTCGAACTGGCCGAGCCGACGCTGGGCGCGGGCGAGTCGGTGGCGGACTTCCTGGCCGCCGACGACGGCTTCGACCCGGAGAAGGCCGCCCAGCGCGACTACGGGTTCGTCCAGCTGCAGCAGCTCGCGCTCGAGCACCTGATCGGCTGATTTCGTCCATCCGCTGGACGAAATCAGTGCGTCGTTAGGATCGCCGCCGTGACCGCCCTCGATCAGCAGACGAGCGCCCGCCAGTCCAGCCTCCGGGCGAGCAACCTGGCGCTGGTGGCGCGCACCGTGTGCGCGTCCGCCCGGCCGTTGTCGCGGGCGGACGTGGCGGCGGCGACCTCGATGACCCGCACCACCGCCACGCGGCTGGCCGACGAGCTGGTCGCGGGCGGGGTGCTCGGCGAGATCGAGCCGGACGGCGGCGGCAGGCGCGGCCGTCCGGCCACTCCCCTGGTGCCCGGGTCCCGGCTGGCCGCGGTCGGGCTGCAGGTCAACGCCGGGTTCCTCGCCGTGCGGGTGGCCGACCTGCGCGGCCGCGTGGTCGCCGAGTCGCTGGAGTACGCCGACCTGGTGGAAAGCGATCCGGCGGCGACGCTGGACCGGCTGGGCGCGTTGTCCGCGCGGGTGCTGGCCGGGCTGCCCGAAGGCCTGCGGCTGGTCGGGGCGGGCCTGGCGCTGCCCGGCATCGTCGCGGCCGCCACCGGCACGCTGCTGCGCGCGCCGAACCTCGGCTGGTCCGGGGTGCGGCCCGCGGAGCTGCTCGACCCGGCCGCGGTGGCCGGGTTGCCGCTGCGAGTGGGCAACGAGGCCAGCCTCGCGGCCCGCACGGTCGCCGAGGTCGCCCCAGGACGGCCGGGGCCGTTCCCGGACTTCGTGTACCTGTCGGGCGAGATCGGCATCGGCGGTGCGGCCGTCGTCGGCGGCGAGGTGATGGCCGGGCGGCACGGGTGGGCGGGCGAGATCGGGCACGTGTGCGTCAACCCGGCAGGCCCGGCCTGCCGGTGCGGGTCGACGGGCTGCCTGGAGACCTACGCCGGCCGGGACGCACTGCTCGCCGCCGCCGGCCTGACGCCCGCGTCGACCCCGGCGCACCTGGCGGAGCTCGCCGCGTCAGGCGACGCGCGGGCACGGGAGGCGGTGACCACGGCCGCACGAGCGCTCGGCGTGGCGCTGGCCGGGGTGATCAACGTGCTGGACATCCCGACGGTGGTGCTCGGCGGGCACCTGGCGCAGGTGGCGGACCTGCTGCGGCCGGAGCTGGAGAGCCGTCTGCGGGAACGCGTGCTGTCCGCGCGGTGGACGCCGCCCGCCATCCACGCGGCGAAGAACATCCCCGCCCCCGGCGCGACCGGCGCCGCGTACCGGGAACTGGCCGGGGTCCTCGCCGACCCGGCACGCTGGCTCCCCTGACCGGCGCTGGTCCAGGATCGACCGTCCGGCCGGGCCCGGTTTACCCGCGACCGGCGCCGCCTACCAGCAGCTGGCCGCGGTCCTCACCAACCCCGCCCGCCGGCTCCCCTGACCGGCGCTGGTCCAGCACCAACCCTCCACGCCAGCACCGGCCGACCACCAACCCCGATCTACCCACGACCAGCACCGCACACCAGCAACTCCCCGCGGTCCTCACCAACCCTGCCCGCTCCCCTGACCACCACTGGTCCCGGATCGACCATCCGGCCCAGGTTGATCACCGGGCCCGGTTTGCCCCCGTCCGGCGCGCTGGGGGAAGCTGATGCCGAGGCATCTCACCCACGTTCGAAGGGAGCGGGCACGCCGGCGCCCACGTCTTGACTGAATCCGACCGTCTCGTCTCCGCCTCCCCCGCCGGGATCGACGCGGGCTGGGACGGTGCGCCGTACCCCGCTCTGCTGGCCGCCCCGGACGGCACCGTCCACGCGGCCAACGAAGCCGCCCGTCTGCTGTTCCCCGCCCTGCGTCCCGGGCGCGCGCTCGCCGACTGCGTCTCGGCCTGGCTGTGCGCCGCCCACACCGCCGGATCCGCTCTCGCGGCCGGGCGGGTCGACGACCGGACCTTCGACGCGCACCCGGTCCGGCAGCCGGAGGGACCGGTCATGTGGTGGCTCGTGGAGACCACCGAGCTCCACGCGGCCCGCGAGGCGCTGCGCCGGGAACGGGAACGCACCGCCTTCCTCAGCGCGGCCTCGAACGCGCTCCTCGGGTCGCTCAACGTGCCCCGCAGCATGGAGGTGGCCGCCGAACTGTCCGCGGGCCACCTCGCCGACGCGGCGTGGATCGTCGCGCCGGGCACGCGCGGCCGCTACTCCGCGGTCGTGTGCGTGCGCGGCGAGCGGCCCCGCCCGCTGACCCTGGAGATCGACCCGGACGAGCTGCCCGGGCTGGCCGAGGCGCTGCAGGGGTTCCCGCCGGTGCCGTCCCGCTGGATCGACCCGGCCCAGGCCCCGTCGTGGATCGTGCCGGAGGGGTTCGGCCAGGTCGGCTCGATCGTGGTGACCCCGCTGCCCGGCCACGGCGTCCCGGCGGGCGTGCTGATCCTGTTGCGCCGCACCGAGCACCACGCCTTCACCGAGGACGAGGAGGTGTTCGCGCGCCTGTTCGCCGCCCGCTCCGGCGCGGCGATGTCCGCGGCGCGCCTGTTCGAACAGCAGAGCTCGATCACCGAGGTCCTCACCGAAGAGCTGCTGCCGCCGGTACTGGAGCAGATCGGCGGGGTGGAGTTCGCCGGCGGCTACCGTCCGGCCCAGGACGCCGACCGGCTCGGCGGCGACTTCTACGACGTGCACCCGCTCGGGGAGGGCGAGTCGCTGGCCCTGCTCGGGGACGTGTGCGGCAAAGGGCTCGAAGCCGCCGTGCTCACCGGCAAGATCCGCAACACGCTGCAGGCCCTGCTGCCGATGGCGGACGACCACGGCCGCATGCTCCGGCTGCTGAACTCGTCGCTGCTCAGCTCGCACCACACGCGGTTCGCCACGCTGGCGCTGGCCTCGGCGTGCCGGCACGGTCAGGAGGTCCGGTTGCGGGTCACCAGCGCCGGGCACCTGCCGCCGCTGGTCGTCCGAGCCGACGGGACGGTCGGGGAGGTCGCCTGCCGCGGCAGCCTGATCGGCGTGCTGCCGGAGATCGAGGTCTCCAGCGAGGACGTCGTGCTGGCCCCTGGCGAGACCTGCCTGCTCTACACCGACGGCATCACCGAGGCGCGGGGCGGACCGCTCGGCGGCGAGATGTTCGGCGAGGCCCGGCTGCGCCGCGCGCTCGGCGAATGCGCCGGGATGCCCGCCGAGGCGGTCGTCGAGCGCGTGCAGATGCTCGCGACCGAATGGGTCGGCGCCGGTCAGCACGACGACATGGCCCTGCTCGCCATCACCGCCCCGCGCGGGCGGCACCTGACCGCCGTGCGCGGTCCCGGATCCCCGTAGGCGGCAGCATGAACAAGATCGTGACACAGCCCGCGGACACCACGGACCACGCCGAGCGGCTGTGGGACGCCGTCCTCGACGGCGACGAGTACACCGCCACCGACACGGTGCTGGCCGCGCTGCACGACGGCATCGGCCCGGAGGCCGTGCTGCTGGACGTCATCGGCGCGGTGCAGCGCCGGGTCGGGCACGAGTGGGCGGCCAACCGGATCAGCGTCGCGCAGGAGCACGCGGCGACGGCGATCAACGAGCGGGCGATCGTCCACCTCGTCCGGGAGGCGCCACGGCCCCGGGTGACCCGCGGGCGCCTCACGGTGTCCTGTGTGGACGGTGAGTGGCACGCGCTGCCGGCGCGGCTGCTGGCCGAAGTGCTGACGCTGCGGGGGTTCCGGGTCGACTACCTGGGCGCGCAGGTGCCCACCCCGCACCTGATCACGCACCTGCACCGGACCGGGCCGGAGGCGGTCGCGCTGTCCGGTTCGCTGCCCACCCGGCTGCCCGCCGCGCACGCCACGATCAGCGCGTGCCAGGCCGCCGGGGTGCCGGTGATCGCCGGTGGCGCCGCGTTCGGCCCGGACGGCCGATGGGCGCGGCTGCTGGGCGCGGAGGCGTGGGCGCCCGACGCGCGTGCCGCCGCGGACCGGCTCGCGAACGACCCGCTGCCCCGGCCGCACGCCCCGCACCAGCTGATCGACGACCTGCCGCACCTGGCCGACCAGGAGTACACGCTGGTCCGCCGCAGCTCGCCGCAGCTGGTGCGCGCGGTGTACGCGGGGCTCGAGCAGCACCTGCCCGCGATGCGCGAGTACACCGAGCTGCAGCGCCAGTACACCACTGAGGACCTGGCGCACATCGTCGATTTCCTGTCGACGGCGCTCTACACCGGCGACGCCTCGCTGTTCACCGCGTTCCTGACCTGGACCGCCGACATCCTGGCCGCGCGCAGGGTGCCGCCGGGGTCGCTGATCCCGGCGCTGGACCTGCTGACCGGGGAGCTGCGGGACTTCCCGCGGGCGACGGCGCTGCTGGCGCAGGCGCGGGAGGAGCTGGCCGGCCGCCTCGGGACGGGCGGGCCGGGATGACCGAACCGCGGCCGCTGACGACGAGCTGGACGACCCCCGACGCCCGGACGCTGCACGGCGCCCTCGCCGGGAACCTGGACTACCACAGCGGCGACGGCCTGCTGAGCGAGGTGACCGCCCGGCTGGCGCCCGGCCTGCGCGACGTCCGGCTCGACTTCGGGTCGCTGGACTTCTGCGACTCCTACGGGCTGTCCACGCTGCTGATGATCGCGCGGCGGGTGCAGAGCGCCGGGGCGAACCTGCACCTGGACGACCGGCCGCCCGTGCTGGAGCGGCTGCTCGACATGACGCGCACGCTGGACTACCTGACGGCCCCGGCTCGAAAAGCCAGCCAGGGCGAGGCCGATTAGCGCCGGGGCGCACCGCTTGGACCCGAAGTGCTTGCGCGAGCGAGCCGGCTACCTCCCACCCGCACCGCCCGGCAAGCCAACCGAACAGGCTCGCGCGGCGTGAGCAGCGCACCAGCCCCCACGGACCGCCGCCCCGCGCGCTACTCGGACCAGCCTCGCTGCGCGAGCCAGGGCCATAGGGGCCCGCTACTTACGATTTTACTCGGACACGTCTCGCTGCGCGAGCAGCGCACCAGCCACAACGGGCCGCCACCCGCGAGTTGCTCGGGCAGTCCTGCTTCGCGAGCAGCCGGGTGCGGGGCGGGTGGCCCGTCACTTCCGCGGCGACTTGCCGGGATTCACCTTCGGCTCGGGATGTTCCGGCTTGGTCGCCTTCGGCGCGGCGGCCATGGCCTGGCCGGTCGCGCTCGTCGCCGCTCCATTGCCCTTGACCTCGCCATTGCCCTTGCCGCCAGCGCCGCCCTTGGCCGCGCCACTGCTCTTGGCTCCGGCGCTGCTCTTGGCCCCGGCATTGCCCTTCGCTCCGGCGTTGCCCTTGGCCCCGGCATTGCTGTTGGCCTCAGCGTTGCCCTTGGCCCCGGCACTGCCCTTGGTCCCACCATTGCCGTTGGCTCCGGCGCTCCCCTTGGCCCCGGCACTGCCCTTGGCCCCACCATTGCCGTTGGCTCCGGCGCTCCCCTTGGCCCCGGCACTGCCCTTCGCTCCGGCGTTGCTCCTGGCTACCGCGCCGCCCTTGGGCTCGGCGTTGCCTTGGGCCCCGGCGTTGCCGTGCGCGGCTCCGTTGGCGTTCGGGGCGCCGTCCTTCGGCCGGCCGTTCTCGTTGGCCCCGGCGCCGGCCTGGGGAGCCACAGCAGCAACACCCGGCACGGCAGGCCGCACCGGCGCCGCCGCGAAGGCCTCCGGCGCGGCCGCCCGGTCGGGTGCCACCACCGGCCCGGCGACCGCCGCGACCGCGGCCAGCGTCACGGCCGCGGCCATCTTCGAGATCGCCGCCACTCCGCCCCCGGCGGCCACCGACGCCGCGGGCGCCCCGCCGCCACCGAGCAGCCTCCCGAGCAGCGGCAACAGCGCCAGCGCGGGCAGCCCGCCGTTGACCGTCTCCAGCACCGCCGCCACCCGGTGGCACTTGGGGCAGCCGGCCAGGTGCGCCGACACCGCCCGCCCCTGCCGCGCGGTCACCTTCCCGCGCGTCCACGCGCCCAGCCGCCGCCGCACGCTGCGGCAGTCCTCGGCGCGCGCCGCGGGTACATGGGCCTGCAGGAACGCCTGCCGCAGACCCTCACGGGCGCGCACCGCGAGCGCAGCGACCCCGTTGGCCGTCATGCCCAGCTCGTCGGCCAGCGCCGCGGGCCGGGTGCCCAGCATCTCGGTGTGCCACAGCACGTACCGCCAGCGCGGCGGCAGGGTTTCGAACGCCGAGAGCGCCACCTCGCCGGTGAGCCGGTCGATCACGATCTCTTCGACACCCGGCGTGCCCTCGTCGCGGCAGGCGGCCCACGGGTCGCACCGCTCGCGGCGGCGACCCCAGTCCATCGCCAGGTTACGCAGCGTCACGAGCAGGTAGGGCCGGAAGCGCTCGGCCGGGCCGGCGCCGTCCCGGATCGCGGCGAGCACCCGCAGGAACGATTCGGCCACCAGGTCGTCCACCTCGGACCGGTCCCGCCACATCATCGACGCCACCCGGCGCGCCGCGGGCAGGTGCCGCCGGAAGAGACGGTCGTAGGCGAGCAGGTCGCCCGCGCGGACCGCCTCGATCAGGTCGGCATCGACGTCCGTGTCCCCCGCCATGGTCCTCCTCGTCGCCCGGGCGCCCTTGCCCGAGGAGACTCCGCACTCGCGAGTTTCGTTACGGGGCAGCCTGCCACGCCGCGTGGATCACCGCACGGGATTGGTCAGAAATCGGCGGCTTTGCCGATGTAGATCTCGCTGAACGCGGCCGCGGCGGCGGGTGATCCGAGCAGGCGGCGCAGGCGGGCCTGTGCCAGCCGGGCGCGGAACGGGTCGGCGGGCGGGTCGACGGTGGAGCTGTGGAAGATGTCCGACAGCCACTGCGAGAACTCCTGGTACTGCCACACGCGGGCCAGGCAGGTGTCCGAGTAGCGGGCCAGCGGCCCGTCGTCGCCGCCGTAGTGGGCCTCGATCGCCTCAGCCAGGTGGAACGCGTCGTGCAGGGCGAGGTTGAGGCCCTTCGCCGCGATCGGCGCGACCAGGTGCGCCGACTCGCCCGCCAGGAACAGCCTGCCGCGGCACATCGGCTCGTGGACGTAGTTGTGCATGTCGAGGACGCGTTTCTCGATCAGCTCGCCCTCGACGAGCGGGCCGTCCGGCACCCCCAGCCGCTGGTGCAGCTCGGACCAGACGCGCTCGTGCGGCCAGTTGTCCTCGGAGTCGCCGGGCGGGCACTGCAGGTAGAAGCGCGTGACGGTGGGGGTGCGCGCCATGTGCGCGGCGAACCCGCGGGGGTGGATGCCGAACAGGACGCCGTCCGCACTGGGCGGCGCCTCGGCGAGCAGTGCCAGCCAGCCGATGCCGTAGTCGTGGGTCAGCAGGTTGCCTGCGAGGTGACGCCGCGTGACGCCTTGGGCGCCGTCGCAGCCGGCGATGAAGTCACAGCCGAGCCGGCGGGCGGTGCCGTCGGCGGCGGTGAAGGTGACCGACGGCGTGGCCGATTCGATGTCGTGCAGGGCCACGTCCCGGACCCCGAACTCGATGTCGCCGCCCTTGTCGGCGTAGTGCGCGACCAGGTCGGTGACGAGCAGCTGCTGCGGGTAGACGAAGTGGCGCTGGCCGGCCCACTGCTCGTAGGAGAACGGGTGGCGGCCGTTTTCGAACCGGAACTCGAAGCGGCCCTGGCTCGGCGCGGTGGACAGCAGCTTGTCGGCCAGTCCGCGCTCGTCGAGCGCGCGCACGGCCCACTCCTCGATGAACCCGGCGCGCGGGCGGGCCTCGATGAAGGCGCGGGTCTGCTCCTCGAGCACCACGCAGTCGATTCCCCTGTCCCGCAACACGTTGGCGAGGCTCAGCCCGGCGGGCCCGGCCCCCACGACGACGACCCCGGTACGCGCGACCACGATTCCTCCCCAGGTGGTGGCGATTGCGGCAGTGTGCCGGAAAGTGCCCAGCACTGCAACGGTTTCCGGCGCGCTCGGGCGCCGGTGGCGGCCGCGGGGGTGCCGTGCCGGGGGTGTCGCCTGGGTCAGGGCCCGGGGTGCGCATCGGAGAATGCCGCCCCGTGGCAGCGAGCCACGGTGCCGCGCCAGAAGATGCCCCTTGGGTCAGCGGGCCGGGGGCCCTACCGGTAGATGCGCCCGGGCCAGCGAGCCGGGCTGCCGTACTGGGAGGTGCTGCCTGGCTCAGCGGGCCTGCGTGCCGAACCAGAAGGCGCCACCCCGCTCAGCGGGCCGCAGCGGCGCGGCCGGAGTGTCGAACCGACCAGTGCCGCCCGGGTCAGCGGGCCGGGCCGCGGCGCGACTGCTCGACGGGCTGGCCGGACCGCTGCACAGGCCGGTCCTGGTACGGGATCGCGTAGGTGGCTAGGTGCTGGCGGACCGCGGCGCTGTCGGTGGTGCCGGCGGGCGCCGCGTCGGGGGCGCGGCCCTCGAAGACCTCGGCCACGAACCGGGCGACCTCGGCCGGTGGCGGCAGCAGCTCGGCGCCGTAGTAGCGGACCACGCTCAGCTCGTGCCCGGCCGTGGTCTCGATCGCCACCGCCCAGCCGTCGTGCTCGTTCCACACCAGGGCCGTGTCCTGCGCGGGGTGGTCGCGCAGCCGGTCGTCGAGCGCGAGGTAGGCGTACGCCGGCGGCGGGTCCAGGTGGGCGTAGTAGGCCTCGCCGCTGCAGCCCAGCTCCTCGGCGACGGTGTTGACGTATCGACGCAGCCCGGAGGCCGCCGCGTGCTCGTATTCCAGATGCATCTCACGCCCCGTTGAGTGAGTAGTCGGCCGTGCGGGCGGACTACCACCTGACCGGGTGACCAAAACCCCTCAACCGACCACGCCGAGTCCCGTCGCCGCGTGGACCTCCAGCCGGACGAACCGCTCCTGTGGAACCGCCTCGACGGCGAAGTAGTCCTTGCGATCGGGATCGTCGACCGCGGCGGGTTCCAGCCAGGTGAAGCTCCGCAGCGCCCGGGCAGCGGCCTCCACCGCTTCGAACGCCTCCCGCTCGGTGCCGCCCACGAGCGCGGCGACCTCGATCGTCCCGCTCGGCCGCCGCCGCGGCTCGCTGACCTCGATGTCCTCCTCCGACGGGAACGTGTGCCGCCGGAGCTCGCCGGCCAGCTCGCGCACCATCTCCCGCGCGTCGATCCCGTCCGCACCGGAGATTTCGGCGACGATCACGACCCGCGTGCTGGTGACGGCGTGCGCCAGCTCCATCAGCTCGCGGATCTCGTCCTCGCCGAAGCCACCCTCGGGGCCGAGCGGTTCGAGCTCCTCGACCTCGATGTCCTCCGGCTCGGTGCCGAACGGGTCTCGCCCCCGCTTGACGAACATCGTCACGAGCGTGCCGTCCGCCAGCTCGGCGTGGTAGACGCGACCAAAGGGCTGCCCGCCGATCTCGGTGATCTCCAGCAACGCCGGGTCCAGCCCGATCACCTCCAGGTGCCCGAGCGCCACCCGGCGGATCGCCTGGATCCCGCTTTCGCCCTCCCACGAGCGGGACCGGATCAACAGCCGAGCGTCGTACGGTCCCGGCGGATCGCTGTTGGCCGGCCCGATGGAAAATCGCCACGCTCCCAGCGCGGCGATCAAGTGCCGGCAGCCCGTCACGGCGTCGCCGAGGCTGGGCGCGGTGAACCACAACTGGAGCTCCGCGACCACATCCGTGTCGCGGAGCTCCTCGGAGATCATCACTCCGCGGGATCGTAGTCCAGGTTGGGCCGCAACCACTTCTCGATTTCCGGCTGTGGCAGGCCGCGTCGCCGGGCGTAGTCGGTCACCTGGTCGCGTCCGAGGCGCCCCACGGTGAAGTACCGGGACTCCGGGTGGGCGAAGATCAGCCCGCTCACGCTGGCCGCCGGGGTCATCGCGAACGACTCCGTCAGCCCGAGGCCCAGGTCCGAAGCCCGCAGCAGGTCGAACAGCTCCCGCTTCTGGCTGTGGTCCGGGCTCGCCGGGTAGCCGAGCGCGGGGCGGATCCCGCGGAACCGCTCGGCGTGCAGGTCCGCCAGCGACGGCTGCGCGTCCGGCTCGAACCACTCCCGCCGGGCCTCCAGGTGGATGTACTCGGCGAACGCCTCGGCCAAGCGGTCGGCCAGCGCCTTCACCATGATCGCGCGGTAGTCGTCGTTCTGGGACTCGTAGTGGCGCGCCAGCTCCTCGGCCCCGTGCACGGTCACCGCGAACCCGCCGAGGTGGTCCCCCACCGGGGCCACGTAGTCGGCCAGGCAGCGGTTCGCGCGTCCGTCCGGTTTGGACGTCTGCTGGCGCAGCATCGGGAACCGCACACCGTTTTCCAGCACGATGTCGTCGCCCTCGCTGTGCGCGGGCCAGAAGCCGTAGGCGCCGCGGGCCTCCAGTAGCTCCTGCGCGACGATCTCGTCGAGCAGCGTGTTCGCGTCGTCGAACAGCTCGCGCGCCACCGGCTGGTCCAGGATCGCCGGGTACTTGCCCTTGAGCTCCCACGCCAGGAACAGGAACTGCCAGTCGATCATCTCGCGCAGCGCGGGCAGCCCGGGCGAGACCGTGCGCACCCCGGTGAACGACGGCACCGGCAGGTCGTCGAAGGACACCCGCTCCGGGTTGGCCCGCGCCTGCTCCAGCGTGAGCATCGGGCGGCGCTGCTTGCCGGCGTGCTGCTCGCGCAACCGTTCCTGCTCCGCGCGGTTCGCCGTGTCCAGCGCCGCCGCGCGGTCGGTGTCGAGCAGGTCCGACACGACCCCGACGACCCGCGACGCGTCCAGCACGTGCACCGTCGTGTGGTCGTAGGCCGGCGCGATCCGCACCGCGGTGTGCTGCCGGGACGTGGTCGCGCCCCCGATCAGCAGCGGGATCTTCAGCCCGCGCCGCTGCATCTCCGTCGCGACCGACACCATCTCGTCCAGCGACGGGGTGATCAGCCCGGACAGGCCGATCGCGTCGGCGTTCTCGGCGACCGCGGTGTCCAGGATCTTCGCCGCGGGCACCATCACGCCGAGGTCGATCACCTCGTAGTTGTTGCAGCCCAGCACGACGCCGACGATGTTCTTGCCGATGTCGTGCACGTCGCCCTTCACGGTGGCCAGCACGATCTTGCCCTGGCCGCGCTCGGTGCTCACCTGCCCGGACCGGCGCAGCTCCTCCTTCTCGGCCTCCATGAACGGCTCGAGGTAGGCCACCGACCGCTTCATCACGCGCGCGCTCTTGACCACCTGCGGCAGGAACATCTTGCCCGAGCCGAACAGGTCGCCGACGGTCTTCATGCCGTCCATCAGCGGGCCCTCGATGACCTCCAGCGGCCGCGCGAAGTTCTGCCGCGCCTCCTCGGTGTCGTCCTCGATGTAGTCGACGATGCCGTGCACCAGCGCGTGCCGCAGCCGCTCGGCCACCGGCGCCTCGCGCCACGACAGGTCCACCACCCGCTTGCGGCCCTGGCCGCGGACCGTCTCGGCGAACTCGACCAGCCGGTCGGTGGCGTCCTCGCGGCGGTCGAACAGCACGTCCTCGACCAGTTCCAGCAGGTCGGCGGGGATGTCCTCGTAGACGGTGAGCTGGCCGGCGTTGACGATGCCCATGTCCAGCCCGGCGCGCACCGCGTGGAACAGGAACGCCGAGTGCATCGCCTCGCGCACGACGTCGTTGCCGCGGAAGGAGAACGACAGGTTCGAGATGCCGCCGCTGGTGCGCGCGCCCGGGCAGCGCTGCTTGATCAGCGGCAGCGCCTCGATGAACGCCTTGGCGTAGCCGTTGTGCTCGGCGATGCCGGTCGCGACGGCCAGCACGTTGGGGTCGAACACGATGTCCTCGGGCGGGAACCCGGCCTCGCGCGTGAGCAGGTCGTAGGCGCGGGCGCAGATCTCCACCTTGCGCTCGGTGGTGTCGGCCTGACCCTTCTCGTCGAAGGCCATCACGACGACACCGGCGCCGTAGTCGCGGATGCGCCGGGCCTGGCGCAGGAACTGCTCCTCGCCCTCCTTGAGGCTGATCGAGTTGACCACGCCCTTGCCCTGCACGCACTTGAGCCCGGCCTCCAGCACGCTCCACCTCGAGCTGTCGACCATGATCGGGATGCGGGCCACCTCCGGCTCGGTGGCGATCAGGTTGAGGAACGTCGTCATCGCGTGCTCGGAGTCGAGCAGGTCGGCGTCCATGTTGACGTCGAGCAGGTTGGCGCCGCCGCGGACCTGGTCCAGCGCGACGTCGACGGCGGCCTGGTAGTCGCCGGACTCGATCAGCCGCCGGAACTTGGCCGAGCCGGTGACGTTGGTGCGCTCGCCGATCATCACGAACCCGGTGTCGGCGCCGATCTCGAACGGCTCCAGCCCGCTGAACCGGGTGTGGGTGCGCGGCGGCGGCACCTCGCGCGGGGCCGCGCCGGACACCGCCTGGGCGATCTTGGCGATGTGCTCGGGGCCGGTGCCGCAGCAGCCGCCGACGATGTTGACCATGCCGCTGCCGGCGAACTCGCCCAGCATGCGGGCGGTTTCGTCCGGAGTCTGGTCGTAGCCGCCGAAGGCGTTGGGCAGGCCGGCATTGGGGTGGCAGGCGACGTAGGTGCCCGCCAGGCGGGACAGCTGCTCGACGTGCGGGCGCATCTCCTCGGCGCCCAGCGAGCAGTTCACGCCCACGACCAGCGGGTCGGCGTGCTCGATCGCGCTCCAGAACGCCTCGACGGTCTGGCCGGACAGGGTGCGGCCGGACAGGTCGACGATCGTCACCGAGATCCACAGCGGCAGGTGCGGGGCGACGTCGCGGGCCGCGGCGATGGCGGCCTTCGCGTTGAGGGTGTCGAAGATCGTCTCGATGAGCAGCAGGTCGACGCCGCCCTCTGCCAGTGCGGCGATCTGCTCGGCGTAGGCGTCGCGGACCTCGTCGAAGGTGACCGCGCGGTAGGCGGGCTCGTCGACCTTCGGGGAGAGGGACAGGGTGACGTTGAGCGGCCCGATGGAGCCGGCGACGAACCTGCCGCCTGCTTCGTCGGCGGCCTGGCGGGCCAGCTGGGCGCCGCGCACGTTCATCTCGCGGACGAGGTGCTGGAGGCCGTAGTCGGCCTGGCCGATGCTCGTCGCGGTGAACGTGTTGGTCGTGGTGATGTCCGCGCCCGCGGCGAGGTACTGCCGGTGCACGTCGAGGATCAGGTCGGGGCGTGTGAGGTTGAGCAGGTCCGGGTCGCCGGTGACATCCTGAGGGTGGTCGCCGATCACGTCGCCGCGGTAGTCGGCCGGGGTGAGGCCCGCGCCCTGCAGCATCGTGCCCCAGGCGCCGTCGAGGACGGCCACCCGGTCGCTCAGGATTTCCCGCAGAGCCTTCGTCGTGTCCACCGGCGCCCTCCCAACTGTCGGGAGGCGCCCTTGTTGCGGTTCACGGGGGCCGAGCGTGGCGGACCTGGGTCCGTTGCAGCGCCTCTCGGCCTGGCGAACACAGTACTGGACGCCCCTCCGCGGCACCAAAACCGTTCCCGCGATGTGGACCGTCAGCCGAGAGCGAAGCGCGTCAGGTTCGCCGCCACCGGTTCGGCTTCGCCGGTGTTCTGGCGCGCCGCCGCGGTGAGGACGTCCAGGTGCTGGTACCCGGGCGCCAGCACGGTCTCCCCCGTCGCAGGCTCGCCGCGGGGCGCGATCAGGCCGTCGCCGGCGAGGAGGTTGATCGTGGGGTGCGCCGTGATGCCCTCGGGGTGCCGCACGTGGGCGCGGATCTCCGCCGCGCCGGCCTGGCTGATGTCGGTCATCAGCTTCGACGGGAAGTACTGCTCGGTGAAGTCCAGCGGGTGCTCGGCGAGGCTGCGGGCCAGGTCGGCGATCGCGGTGACCTCCTTCGCCGGGGCGGTGAACGGCGCGCCGTGGCGGTCGCGCGCCACGGTGGCGTCGATGTCGTCGTAGTCGCGCCACGTGTAATCCGCGGACGGGTCCACCGGCACGGCCAGCGGGTCGACGCCGAGCGCGCCGGTCGTCCCGGCCGGCTCGTGCGGCAGCGGGAAGTCCTTGTCCGCCACCGGACCGCCGCCGAAGAAGCCTGTGCTGGCCTGCAGGAACGCCAGCGGCTGCGAGTTGTCGTCGAGCAGCGCGCCCAGCGCGGTCGCGTTCGTGATGGCGAAGTCCCGGATCGACGGGATCCCGGCCGCGAACGCCACCGCGTCCCGCGAGAACAGCAGCCGGTAGGTGGTCTCCAGGTTCGCGTTCGACGGGAGGTAGGACGCCAGGTCCGACGGCCCGTCCGGGTCGACGTCGGCGGCCAGCCCGGCCACTCCGAGCAGGTTCATCGTCTCCGCGTTGATCAGCACCGGCAGGTTCAGCGCCCGCGGCAGCAACCCGGACGCCAGCCCGGCCTGCGTCGCGGCGTAGCCGAGGTCGTCGGCGCCGATCGCGTCCGGCAACCCGCTGAGCGAGCCCAGCGACGTGGAGATCGCCGAGTCGAGCGCGAAGTAGCCGGCGCACTGCGTGTGACCGGGTGTGCCGTCGAAGTCCCACGACGCGAAGAACCCGGTGAGCGTCCCGCCCAGCGAGTGCCCGCCGCACAGCACCTTCGACGCCCGCACGGCCGGGTCGGGCAGCTCGCGGACCATCAGGTCGTACTGGTCGCGCAGCGTCTGCTCCAGCCCGAGGTGCGCGAGCCAGCCCAGGCGGCCGTTGCCGAGGTAGCCGGCGAACCGCCTGCCGCCGACCTCGGCGCCGAGGTAGTAGTAGCCGACGGCGACGTGCGGGTCGCGGGCGGCGAGCCCGGCCGCGAGCCCGGTGTGGTCCTCCAGGCAGTTCGACCGCCGGTCCAGGGCCCAGAACTCGATGTGCCGCCCTTGCCGCGCGGCGTTTCGCACGGTGTGGCGGGCCAGGTTGTCGAACGCCCCGGCGCCTTCGAGCACCCCGGGCTGGGCGATCAGGATCCGGTCCGCCCGCGCGGCGTCGGCGGGACCGGCGGCATCGCGGTACCGCAGGTAGGACAGCCAGTCGCACGCCTCCGGGTGCGGCCCGGCCGAATCCGGCAGCGGCACCCGCACCCGCACCACCGACTCGGCGACCGAGTCGACCGGCGAGCTCGTCACGACCGGTGCCTCCGTCCGGCCGACCGCCGCCGCGGCGGTGATTCCCGGCACGGACGAGATGAGCAGCGTCGCGGCCACAACCAGGGGAAATCGCACGAAACGCGAGGCTAGGAGCCCGGCGGCGGGCGCGGCAACGGCCGGCGCGGAACTTGTCACCGCGATGCGGAATCGACGCGTCGTGGTTGGCACCAGGCGGGAATCCCGGGCGAACGGCCGAGAAGACCGGATGCGGGTGATGGCGCGGCGGCCCCGGGGTCACCGGGGCGCTCGCCGGGCAGATCGCCCAGCACCGCGGCTGCCGGTCACAGCGCGGAACAAAGAACGGCGGGCCGGCTTCCCCAAG
>NZ_JBEXTX010000089.1:0-33600 GCF_040614175.1 Amycolatopsis sp. NPDC006131 | reverse complement strand
GTGAGAAGGGTGTTCAGGTCGGTCGTCACAAACTGATCTTGAACACCCTTCGCCCGTCTTCGACTACCGCCTCGACTTACGCATTAATCGTCTAGCCCGGCGCGGTGGCGCGAATCGCGGCCAGAGGCCCCGCCCGGCTGCCCATGGTGCGGGTGCCTCACGCTGGCGCGACGGCGCCGACCGGCCAGGGAGTGCCGGCCGGGCCACGCACGTCGCGTGTGCTGTGGCCTCACACCGGCGCGACGGCGCCGACCGGCTCGTAGGCGACCCCCGGCCTGCCGGAGGGACATTCGCGACCTCACACTGCCCGGCGCCGACCGCGGCGCAGGCCTCCCGGCGCCGGTTCGACTCGGAGCCTCGCGAACTCCGCCCCGCGTGGGCGGCGGAAGCCGCCCTGGCGGGGCCAAGCAGCCCTAACCCCGCGCGGCGGCGCCCACCGTGGCCCTCACACCGGCGCGACGGCGCCGACCGGCTCGTAGAAGACCCCGTCCGGCGAGGCGGAGGCGGTCCACTCCTCGACGACCACGACCTCACCTTCCCCAGCACCGACAGCGACGCGGACCAGCCCCGGTTCGGTCCGGGGCCGTGCGAGTTCCCGCTCGGCCAGGGCGCGGACGTCCGTCGCCGGCAGCCGTCGGGTCACCCACTTGGCCGCGGGTGCGTCGGCGAACGTGACCGCGCCGATCACCTCCGTCAGCGCCCGGTCCCGCTCGATCCCGGGCACCTTGTCGTCGACCGAGGCCCTCGGGCTCGCAGCCACGTGCCGAACGTAGTGCTCCCGTGCGGGGGCGCTGGTCCACAGCGACTGAAGGAACACCAGCGGCTCCGACGGCGACCGCAGCACGGAGAACCGGAGCAGGCCGTCGGCACGGGGCATCGCCGCCAGCGCCGCGCGCGCGGCTTCGTCGGCGGCCGCCGCGCTCGGCAGCCGCCACCAGCTGTCGATGCGGGCCGCGGCGTCCTCGTGGTGGGTGGCGACCGGCGCCGGCCGCATAGCTGTCAGTTGATCTGCCATGACCCCACCCTGCGAGTTCAACCAATGTTGAAGGCAAGCCCACCGTGGCGGCAGAGTGGGTGACGTGGCGGACAGCGGGAACCTCACGGTCGGCGAGGTCGCGGGCGAAGCGGGCGTCGCGCCGTCGGCGGTGCGCTTCTACGAGCGGTACGGCGTCGTCGAGGCCGGGCGGAGCGGGATCAACCACCGCGTCTTCGACCGGTCGGCGGCGTGCCGGATCAAGGTGGCCAAGCTGGCGCAGGGCGTCGGCCTGACCGTGCGGGAGATCGCGGACCTCTTCGCCGATCTGCCGCCCGACCCCGGCCCCGAGGACTGGGCGGAAATCGCGGGGCGGCTCGTGGCCGAGGCCGAGCGCCGGATGGCGGCGTTGCGCGGCCACCTCGCGGAGATCACCTCCGGCGACCGGCTCTGCGAAGCGGGCCGGCTCCGCGACTGACGCTGTGGCGGGCATCACTGTCACATCCACGGCACGGCCGGTGCCTCGTGTTCGAGCAAGTTCCCCACACGAGGAGGAAGCCGTGGAAACCCGATTCGACATGATGTCCAACGAGCTCGGCGCCAAGCTCGCCAAGCGGTTCGCGAACGTCGCCGCCGTGCTGCACACCTCCGCCCTGCCGCAGTCCACACAGGAACTGGTGTCGTTGCGCGCCAGCCAGATCAACGGGTGCGCCCCGTGCGTCGACATGCACACCAAGGAGGCCGCGGCCGCCGGGGAGAGCGCGGTGCGGCTCAACCTGTTCGCGGTCTGGCGCGAGGCCACGGTGTTCACCGACGCCGAGCGGGCCGCGCTGGCGCTCGCCGAGGAGGGCACCCGCCTCGCCGACGCGCACCAGGGCGTGTCGGACGAGACGTGGGCCCAGGTGCGCAAGCACTACGACGACCACCAGACCGCCGCGCTGGTCACCCTGGTCGCGATGATCAACGCCGCCAACCGGCTGAACGTGATCGTCCGCAACCAGGGCGGCTCCTACCAGCCCGGCATGTTCGCCGCCGCGGTCGCGAACTGACGTGAAAAAGGCCGGCCGCACACCAGCGGCCGGCCTTCTCCAGCGATCAGCGGTGCGCGCGGTTCACCGCGGACACGACCGCCCGCAGCGAAGCCGTCACGATCGACGGGTCGATGCCGATGCCCCAGAACACCTTGTCGCCGATGGCGCACTCGATGTAGGACGCGGCCTTGGCGTCGTCGCCGGGGGTGAGGGTGTGTTCGCTGTAGTCCAGCAGCCGCAGGTCATAACCCACGGTGGACAGCGCGTCGAAGAACGCGGCGATCGGGCCGTTGCCGGAGCCGGTGATCTCCTGCTCCTCGCCGTCCACCCGCACGGTGGCGCGCAGCTGGTAGTCGCCGTTCGCGGTGACGTGCTGGTTGATCAGCTGCAGCGGCGTCTGCGGCTCCAGGTACTCCTTCGCGAACGCGTCCCACATCGTGCGCGGGTCGACCTCGCCGCCCTCGCTGTCCGTGTAGCGCTGGATGACCTGCGAGAACTCGATCTGCAGCCGTCGCGGCAGGTCGAGCTGGTGCTCGGTCTTCATGATGTAGGCGACGCCGCCCTTGCCCGACTGCGAGTTGACCCGGATGACGGCCTCGTAGCTGCGGCCGACGTCCTTCGGGTCGATGGGCAGGTAGGGCACCTCCCACGGGAACTCGTCCACCGGTACGCCGGCCTTCTCGGCGGCGCGGTGCAGCGCGTCGAAGCCCTTGTTGATCGCGTCCTGGTGGCTGCCGGAGAACGCGGTGAACACCAGGTCGCCGCCCCACGGGGTGCGCTCGTGCACCGGCAGCTGGTTGCAGTACTCGACGGTGCGCTTGATCTCGTCGATGTCGGAGAAGTCGATCTGCGGGTCGATGCCCTGGCTGAACATGTTCATGCCCAGCGCGACCAGGTCGACGTTGCCGGTGCGCTCGCCGTTGCCGAACAGGCAGCCCTCGATGCGGTCCGCGCCCGCCTGGTAGCCCAGCTCGGCCGCGGCGATGCCGGTGCCGCGGTCGTTGTGCGGGTGCAGCGACAGGATCACCGAGTCGCGGCGGTCCAGGTTGCGGCCCATCCACTCGATCGAGTCGGCGTAGACGTTCGGCGTGGCCATCTCCACCGTCGCCGGCAGGTTCAGGATGACCGGCCGCTCCGGGGTGGGCTGCCAGATGTCGGTGACCGCGTTGCACACCTCGGCGGCGTAGGACAGCTCGGTGCCGGTGTAGGACTCCGGCGAGTACTGGAAGCGGAAGTCGGTGTCGGAGTACTTCTGCGCGTACTCGACCACCAGGTCGGCGGCCTGGAGCGCGATCTTCTTGATGCCCTCGCGCTCCTCGCGGAACACCACGCGGCGCTGCAGGATCGACGTGGAGTTGTAGATGTGCACGATCGCCTGCGGCGCGCCCTCCAGCGACTGGAAGGTGCGCTCGATCAGCTCGGGGCGGCACTGGGTCAGCACCTGGATGCGCACGTCGTCCGGGATCGCGCCGTCCTCGATGATCTCGCGGACGAAGTCGAAGTCGGTCTGGCTCGCGGCCGGGAAGCCGACCTCGATCTCCTTGTAGCCCATGCGCACGAGCAGCTCGAAGAACTTGCGCTTGCGGGCGGGCGACATCGGGTCGATCAGGGCCTGGTTGCCGTCCCGCAGGTCGACCGCGCACCACAGCGGCGCGCGCTCGATGCGCTTGTCCGGCCAGGTGCGGTCGGGCAGTTCGATGTTCTCCACCAGCTTGTACCAGGGCTGGTAGCGGTGCACGGGCATCGAGCTGCCGCGCTGCGGGTTCCACGCGGGCTGGTCGGCGGGGGCGGGACGCGAAGGCTTGCGGATGCGGCTCACGGTGGGATCGGAGCTGGTCATTGCTGGGAAACTCTCCTGCCGGGTTTTCGGGCGACCGGCGGCGTGACGAAGCCCCGCGACGGGGGGCCGGTCAGGATCAGGCCCCGTCGCGGCAGCGAAGCAGGAGAGCACGCGCCACGGATTCACTGTAGCCCGGTCGCGATGATGTTGAAAAGCGACCCGGTCGGTTACTGGCAGGTAGCCAAGGCGGGCGTTGCGTGGGAAACTCGGCGTCATGGCCGAGCACGCCGAGAAGCCCAAGAGCGACGTCGACGAAGACGCCTCGCCGCGACCCAAGCGCCAGGTGCCGTGGGGGCGCGTGAAGGACCAGGCGGTCGGGCTGATCGCCGGGATCGTCCGCTGGGTCGGCCTGATCTTCGCGCTCATCCTGGTGCTGCACGTGATCTTCGTGGTCGGCGGCGCCAACCCGGACAACGGGATCGTCTCGTTCGTGCGTGACTGGTCCGACGGCCTGGCGCTGGGGTTCAAGGACCTGTTCGAGCCCACCGACGAGAAGCTGCGGGTGCTGGTGAACTACGGCATCGCGGCGCTCTTCTGGCTGGTGGTCTCCTCCATCGTCACGCGGATCGTCCGGCGCATCGGCGGCGCCACCTCCTGATCCGGATGGCGCCGATCGTCCGCTGGGCAGGCGGGCCGCGTCCGCTGCTGTTCGACCTCGCGGTGGCCGGGTTCTTCACCTGGCTCGCGATCACGCACGTGAGCGCGCCGGTCGCCTGGCCACCCGTCGTCGCGGCCGCCGTGTTCGGCGCGTTGCTGGTCCGGCGCCGGTTCCCGCTGGCCGCGCTGGTGATCGCCGGTGCGGCGCTGGTGGCCGGGGCGAACCTGCTGCCGCTCGTCGTCGCCGTCTACACGCTGGCCTCGCGCCGCGGGCCCGGCTGGCAGACCGCGGCCGGTGGTGCCGTCGCGCTCGCCGCCTTCCTGCTCCCGGCCGGGATCCGGTGGAGCGAGGACTGGCCGTACGTGTTGCTGGGCGCGGGCGTGTTCCTGCTGGTCCCGCTGCTGGCCGGGCTGTGGTGGCACCAGCGGGCCAAGCTGCTCGCGGCCCTGCGCGAGCGCGCGGAGCAGGCCGAGCGGGAGCGCGACCTGCTGACCGAGCGGGCGGTGGTGGCCGAGCGGCGCCGCATCGCGGGCGAGATGCACGACGTGGTGGCGCACCGGGTGAGTGTGATCGCGGTGCAGGCGGGCGCGCTGACGGTGACCTGCGACGGGCAGGCAGCCGCCGCGGCGGAGGTGATCCGGCAGAACAGCACCGCGGCCCTGACCGAGCTGCGCGAGGTGCTCCGCGTGCTGCGGGACGGGGAAGCGGACGTGCACCCGGCGTCCGGCCTGGACGGTCTGGGCGCGCTGGTCGACGACGCGCGCGCGGCGGGCACCCGCGCCGAGCTGAGCGTGCCCGATCCGCTGCCGGAGGTCGCGATCCCGGTCGGGCGCGCGGCGTACCGGGTGGTGCAGGAGGCGTTGACGAACATCGGCAAGCACGCGCCGGGGGCACGTGCGCGGGTCGCCGTCGCCGTGCGTGGCGCGGAGCTGACCGTCGAGGTCGCCGACGACGGCTCCGGCGACCGCGCGCCCGCGCGCGAGCTGCCGAGTTCCGGCTTCGGCCTGGTGGGGATGCGGGAACGGGTCGGCCTCGCCGGCGGTACCGTCCACACCGGCCGGTCTGGGAGCGGTTTCCTGGTGCGGGCCGTGTTTCCGCTGACCACGGACGAGGAGGCCGGGTGACGGTACGGGTTCTCCTGCTCGACGATGAGGAGCTCGTGCGGGGTGGGCTGCGGCTCATCCTGGAGTCCGACCCGGAGATCGAGGTGGTCGCCGAGGCCGGCGACGGGACGGGCGTGGTGGACCTGGTGGCGCGGCACCGCCCCGACGTCGTGCTCACCGACATCCAGATGCCGCTCGTCGACGGGTTGCAGGTGACGGCGAAGGTGACCGCGCTGCCCGGCGCGCCGGTGGTGGTCGTGCTGACCACGTTCGACCTCGACGAGTACGTGCACACCGCGCTGCGCTCGGGTGCGGCCGGGTTCCTGCTCAAGGACATCCCGCCGCGCGAACTGGTGCACGCGGTGCACGTCGTGGCCCGCGGCGAGGCGATGATCTCGCCGAAGGTGACCAAGCGGTTGCTGAGCCACTTCACGCGCGGCAGCGCGGCGGCCCTCGACCGGGTCGGCACCCTCACCGACCGGGAACGCGACGTCGCGCTGGCCGTCGGGCGGGGGCTGAGCAACAGCCGCATCGCGGCCGAGCTGCACCTCAGCGAGTCGACCGTGAAGGTGCACCTCAGCCACGTGATGGCGAAGCTGGGCGCCGGCAACCGGACCCAGGTCGCGATCGCCGTGCACGACGCCGGGCTGCTCTGAAGATCGGCCGAAAGTCGTAGATCGTCTGCACGGTCGTGCGATGCCCGTCGCCTGACGGTTCCCTAGCGTCGGGGTCCATGACGCACCGCATCACCGCGCTCGCCCTGGCCTGCGGGATGGCGCTGGTCACGGCGACACAGGCAGGAGCCGTCAGCGGAGGCACCGAGGTGCCGGACCCGGCCGCCGCGCCGTGGATGGCCACCGTCGCGGTCACGGGCGAGGAGCCGTTGAACCAGCGCGCGTTCTGCGGAGGCACGCTGATCGCGCCGGACCGGGTGCTGACCGCGGGGCACTGCGCCGACGGCAAGGACGCCCGCCGCATCGAGGTGTACCTGGGAGCCGCGGACGCCGCGAAGGTGAGTGGTCCCGGACTGCCGGTCCGAGGCGTCGCGACCCATCCCGGGTTCGGCCTGGTCCCGTCGCCCGGCCGGCCGGACGACCCGGCTGCCGCCGGCGCCGACGACGACGCCGCCGTTCTCGTGCTGGACCGCCCTGTCTTCGACGTCGCGCCGGTGGAACTGGCCCGGCGTGGCCCCGCAGCGGGGACTCCGGCGGTGGTGTTCGGCCACGGGCTCACTCGCACGCCCGCCCAGCCGGGTGACACCGACGTGCTGCGGCGCGGTTCGTTCACCACGATCGACGACGCCACCTGCTCCGCCGAGCTGGGCGGTGTCCTGGAGGAGGAGTCGATGTTGTGCGCCCGCGGTGACACGACGGCGACCACGGTGTGCCCCGGCGACTCCGGCGGCCCGCTGATGCTCGACGGCACCGTGCAGGCCGGGATCACCAGCTTTGGGGGCGAGGTGCGGGGGCTCGCTTGTGGACAGTCCGCGCCCGCGGCGTTCACCGACGTGAGCCGGGTGCGTGGGTGGGCGTTGTCGCCGTGGCTCGCCGTCGCGCCGGTTCCGCGCGGCCCGTCCGTCGTGCGGGGTGAGGCTGCGGTCGGCCGGACGGTGACCTGCGAGCCGCCCGCGTGGCGCGGTAGGCCGGACACGGTCACCTTCCAGTGGTACCAGCAGCGCGCCCACGACGGATTCGTCTTCTACACGACGATCCGCGGGGCCGTCGGGAGCCGGTTCACGGTGACCGCCGACCTGGCCGGGAGCGCGGTGGCCTGCCGCGCCACGGCGACCTCGGCCGGCGGCCACGTCAGCGCCATGTCCGACGCGGTCGCGGTCGCGTCCTGAGGGAGAGGAACCCATGCTCGACAAACCGTGGAACTACGTCCTGGCCGCGCTGATCATCGCGCTGGTGCTCGCGTGCGTTGTCCTGATCGTCGGGGCGCTGGTGAGCATCCTGCGCTCACCGCAGTCCGGCGGCATGAAGCTCGTGTGGGTGGTGTTCGTCCTGGTGGCGCCCTACCTGGGCAGCGCGTTGTGGTTCCTGATCGGGCGGAAGGCCGTCCTGGAGACGAGCTGAAGCCGACCCTAAGCGGAGACTAAGGCCACCGGAAGACCTGCCACCTAGGTTGTGCCCGGCGATGCCGTGGCGACCAAGCGAGGTGGCATGGACGAGTACGAGCGATTCTGCATGGCCGACTCGTCGTTCTACGACGCCATGCACTCCGAGCGCACCGCAGGCCCGTCCTTCGCCACCGCCCGGCGGCCCCTGCCCGCCGGCTGGCGCCGGTACGAGCAGGACGACTGGTTCGTGCTCGACCCGGGCGCCACCGGTCTGCCCGCGCAGGGGTGGAAGATCCACGTCTCCGCGACGCCGGGCAACGCCGGGAAGATCCTCGACGCGGTGTGGGACTACTGCGTCCCGCGGCGGATCGAGTTCAAGTTCCTGCGCTCGCCCGCCGCGCTGACCGCCCGCGTCTCCAAGTACGCGCCCCGCGGCTACAGCGGCAAGCTGGTGACGATCTACCCGCCCGATCTCGGCGCGTGCGAGACGATCCTGCGCGAACTCGGCGAGACGCTCGACGGCGAGCCGAACCCCTACATCCTGAGCGACCTGCGCTGGGGGCGCGGGCCGCTGTTCGTGCGCTACGGCGCGTTCGTCAACCGGTACATGGTCACTGACAACGGTGACGTGGTGCCGGCCATCGCGGACGGGGAGGGCCGGCTGGTTCCGGACCGGCGCGGGCCGGTGTTCCACGTGCCGCCGTGGGTGGCGCTCCCCGACTTCCTCGCCCCGCACCTGGAAGCCCGCAACGCGGTCACCGTCGCCGGCCTGCCCTACACGATCGAGCGGGTCGTGCACTTCTCCAACGGCGGCGGGATCTACGTCGGCCGGGACAACCGCACCGGCGCCCAGGTGGTCCTCAAGGAGGGCCGCCCGCACGCGGGACTCGACGCGTGGGGCCACGACGCGGTGCGGCGCGTCGAGCACGAGCACGACGTCCTGCGACGGCTGGCGGGCATCCCCGGGATCCCGGAGGTGCACGACCTGTTCTGGCTCGGGGAGCACCGGTTCCTGGTGATGGAGTACGTCGAGGGCGACGTGCTGGGCAAGGCGATCGTGCGGCGGTACCCGCTCATCGACCCGAGCGCCGGACCGGAGGACTACCGCGCGTTCACCGACTGGGCCGTGCGGATCCAGGGCCAGATCGAAGAGGCGATGCGCGCGGTGCACGAGCGCGGGATCGTCTACGGCGACCTGCACCTGTTCAACGTCATGGTGCGGGCGGACGACACGATCCGGCTGCTCGACTTCGAGGTGGCCGCGCCGGTCGCGGAGGCGGCCCGCCCGGGCCTGGGCAACCAGGGGTTCGCCGCGCCGGGCAGCGTCACCGGTTTCGACGTCGACCGCTACGCGCTCGCGTGCCTGCGCCTGGCGCTGTTCCTGCCGATGACCTACCTGTTCGGCCTGCACCGCGTGAAGGCGCGGCAGTTCGCGGAGATCATCGCCGAGCACTTCCCGGTGCCGCGGCGCTACCTCACCGAGGCGGTCGACGTGATCGTGCCGCCGGGCACCCCGCACCTGCCGCACCCGCGGATCGAACCGGACCCGGCGGACTGGCCCCGGCTGCGCGACGACCTGGTCCGCGCGATCGTGGCGAGCGCGACGCCGGAGCGGGACGACCGGCTCTTCCCCGGCGATCCGGAGCAGTTCGCCACCGGCGGCATCGGCCTGGCCCACGGCGCCGCCGGGGTGCTCTACGCGTTGTCCGCCACCGGTGCGGAACCCGGCCCCGCCTTCGCGAAGTGGCTCGTCGACCGCGCGACCGACCCGCCGAGCGGCACCCGGCTCGGCCTGTTCGACGGGCTGCACGGCGCCGCCTTCGCCCTGGACCACCTCGGGTACCGGCAGCAGGCGCTGGACGTGCTGGACATCTGCCTGCGCGAAAACTGGGCGGCGCTCGGGCCGGACCTGGGCGGCGGGCTGGCCGGCGTCGGCCTGAACCTCCTGCACTTCGCCGGCCGCACCGGCGATCCGGCGATCCGGCAGGCCGCGCACCAGGCGGCGGAACTGGTCGCCGATCGGGTCGGCGACGTCGCCGACGGCCCGGAGGTCAGCGGCCGGGACGGTTCCTTCGCGGGCTTGATGCGCGGCGGCGCGGGCAAGGCGTTGCTGCTCCTGCGGGCCTACGACGACACCGGGGACAACGCCCTGCTCGACCGCGCGGCGATCGCGCTGCGGCAGGACCTCCGGCAGTGCGTGGTCCGCGACAGCGGCGCGCTGGAGGTCAACGAGGGCTGGCGCACGATGCCCTACCTCGACGTCGGCAGCGTCGGCATCGGCCTGGTGCTCGACGAGTTCCTCGCGCGCCGGGACGACGACGAGTTGGCCAAGGCGAACCGGCGCATCCAGCTCGCCGCGCAGTCGCCGATGTACATCCTGCCCGGGCTGTTCTCCGGGCGCGCCGGAATCCTGCTCTACCTCGCCGGGCGCTCGCCCGATCCGCGGTGCGATCCGGTGGTCGCCAAGCAGGTGCGCGCGCTGGCCTGGCACGCGCTGCCCTTCGGCGGTGGCACGGCGTTCCCCGGCACCGGGCTGCTGCGCCTGTCGATGGACCTCGCCACCGGCACCGCCGGGGTGCTGCTGGCGCTGGGCTCGGTGCTGGCCGACCCACCGGTCCACCTGCCATTGCTCGCGCCGGCCCCGGCCCGACAGACCTCCGCGCCGGCAGTCGGCGCGGCAGGGTGATCCCCGTCCAACCCACTCTCCAAGGAGGAGAAATGGCCCTTCTCGACCTGCAAGGCATGGAAAGCGCGGCCCCGGAGCACGGCGGTGGCGGCGGCAGCAGCGCGAGCGGCAAGAGCTGCCCGAGCAACCTGAGCGTCACCCTCTGCGGCGGCACCAGTGGCCTGAGCGTCCTGATCTGCCACTGACCCCGGGTGCAGCCGCGGTCCCGGACGACTGGCGTTCGTCCGGGGCCGCGGCCTTGAGGAGGAGACTACGTGTCCACGACCTTCGGTGCGATCGTGCGGCGAGGGGGCGCATGGCTGCCGGTGATCGGTTTCGCCGCGCTGGCCGGCACCCTGAGCACACTGGCGCTGCCCGCAGTGCTCGGGCGCGCGGTCGACGCGATCGTGGCCGGGGACGACAGCGGCCGCTGGCTGGTGCTGGCGGCCGCCCTCGTCGTGGTGGGCATCCTCGCCGACCTGATCGACGCCTCCGCGGGCATCGCGTGCGTCGCGGGCACGACCGCGTGGCTGCGGAACCGCCTGGTGCGGCAGGTTCTCCGGATGGGGCCGGACCGCGCCCGCCGCTTCGACACCGGTGACCTGGTGAGCCGGATCTCCGGCAACGCCGTCGACGCCGCACAGGCCGGGCCCAGCGTGGTGACCGTGGTGGCCGCCGTGCTGCCGCCGGCCGGGAGCCTCGTGCTGCTGGTCGTCATCGACCCATGGCTGGCGGTCGCGTTCGTCGCCGGGCTCGCGGTCGTCGCGGCGGTCCTGCGTGCCTTCACCATCCGCAGCACCGCCGTCTTCACCGCCTACCAGCGGACGCAGGGCCGGATCGCGGCCCGGCTCGCCGAGTCGCTGGCGGGTGCGCGGACCATCGCGGCCGCCGGCACGGCCGGACGGGAGGCGAGCCGCGTGCTCGAACCGCTCCCCGAACTGCACGGCCACGGCAGGCAGACCTGGCAGGTGCTCTCCCGTGCGGCCGCCCAGGGCGCCGTCGCGGGCCCGCTCGTCCTGGTCGCGGTCCTCGCGGTCGGCGGGCTGGCGCTGGTGGACGGCCGGATCACCGCCGGGGACCTGTTCGCGGCCAGCCGGTACGCGGTGCTCGGCGCGGGGCTCGGTGGGCTCGCCGGGGTGTTCGGCCAGCTCGCCAGGGCACGGGCGGGCGCCGCTCGCGCCGCCGAGGTGCTCACCGTGCCCGCGGTCGGCTACGGCTCGCGCGCGCTGCCCGAGGGTGCCGGCCGGCTGGAGTTCCGCCACGTCACCGTCCGGTCGGACGGGGTCACCCTGCTCGACGACGTCGACCTGACCGTGCCCGGCGGCGCGACCGTGGCGGTGGTCGGCCACTCCGGCGCGGGCAAGTCCGTGCTCGCGGCGCTCGCCGCGCGGCTGCGCGACCCGGACGAGGGCGAGGTCCTGCTCGACGGCGTTGCACTGGGGGAGCTGAGCCACGCGGCGTTGCGCGCAGCGGTGTGCGCCGCGTTCGAACGCCCGGCGCTGGTCGGCGCGACCGTGGCGGACGCCATCGGACCGGGCCGGGACCGGGCCTCGGTGCTGACCGCCGCCCGCGCCACCCACGCCCACGACTTCGTGAGCCGTTATCCGGAGGGGTACGACACCCCGCTGTCCGACGCGCCGATGTCCGGTGGCGAGGCCCAGCGCCTCGGCCTGGCCCGGGCCTGGCACGCGCGGCGCCTGCTCGTGCTGGACGACGCGACCTCCAGCCTTGACATGGTCACGGAGATGCAGATCAGCCGCACCCTGACCGACGACGGCGGGCGCACTCGCCTGATCGTCACCCACCGCGTCTCGACCGCCGCCCGGGCCGACTGCGTCGTGTGGCTCGACGCCGGCCGCGTGCGCGCCGTCGCGCCCCACCACCGGCTCTGGCAGGACGCGGGCTACCGGGAGGCGTTCGGATGAAGCGGGAGATCCGGTTCGGGCTGCGGGCGCTGCACCGCCGGCCGCTGCTCGCGCTCCTCGCGTGGTCGGTCCCGGAAGCGCTGCCCACGACGATCTCCGGACTGGCGATCGCGAAGGCGATGGACGACGGGTTCCTCGCGGGGCGGCCGGTGACCGGGCTGGCCTGGCTGGGCGCGTTCCTGCTCGCGGCCTGCGTCGGGGCGTGGGGATCGCGGCAGGTGTTCCGCCGTCTCGGCGATCTGGTCGAGCCGTTCCGCGACGACCTCCTCCGCCGGGTGGTCGGCGGAGCGCTCACGCACGCCGTCGCCGGCCACCGCGACGACGGGGCGCTGGCGCGGGTGACGCGCCAGGTGGAGATCGTGCGTGACTCCTTCGCCGGGCTCATCGTGGTGACCCGGGGGTTCGCGGTCACCGTGGCCGGCGTGGTGCTGGGGTTGCTGTCCATCGATCCGGTGATCGTGCTGCTGGTCCTGCCGCCGTTCGCGCTCGGGTTCGGCGCGTTCGTCGCCACCCTGGGGCTGGCCGCCGCGCGCGAGCGGGCGACGGTGCTGGCCGAGGAACGGGTCGGCGACACGGCGAACGCGGTGCTGTCCGCCACCCGGGACGTGGTCGCGACCGGCGCCGAGGGACACGCGGCGGCGCTCGCGGCGGAGCCGATCGAACACCAGGCAGCCGCCGAGCGCGCACTCGCCTGGGTCGCGGTGCTCCGCACCTCCTGCTTCGCCGTCGGGGTGTGGCTGCCGCTGATCGTCCTGCTGCTCGCGGCGCCGTGGCTGGTCGGCCGCGGGCTCACCGCCGGCGCGATCATGGGCGGCCTGACCTACATCCTGATGGGACTCAACCCGGCCCTGCAGACGCTCGTCACCGGCGTCGGCAGCAGCGGGCTGCAGTTCGTGGTGACGCTGGGCCGCATCCTCGACGCCACTGCACCACCGGAAGAGCGCGGCCCGCTCGTGACCGGCACGCCAAGCGGGCACGACATCACCCTGGACGGCGTCACGTTCGCCTACGGGCCGCACGCCGAGCCGGTGCTCGACGATCTCGACCTCGTGGTGCCCGAGGGGGATCACCTGGCGATCGTCGGGCCGAGCGGCATCGGCAAGTCCACCCTGGCGGGCCTGGTGTGCGGCCTGCTGCGGCCCGGCTCCGGTTCGATCCGGCTCGGCGGCGCTCCCGTCACCGGCCTGACCCCGGCCCAGCTGGCCCGGCTGCGGGTGCTGATCCCGCAGGAGGCGTACGTGTTCAGCGGCACGGTGTGGGACAACCTGGTCTACCTGCGGCCGTCGGCCGAGGTCTCCCAGGTGGACCGGGCGGTGGCCGAAGTCGGCGCGGAAAACCTGCTGGCGCGTCTCGGCGGATACCCGGCCCGATTGGCGCCCGCCGAGTTGTCGGCCGGGGAACGGCAGTTGATCGCCCTCGTCCGCGCGTACCTTTCCGACGCGCCGGTCGTGATCCTGGACGAGGCGACCTGCCACCTCGACCCGATCGCCGAGCGGCGCGCCGAGGAGGCGTTCGCGGCCCGCGGCGGCACGGTGGTGGTCATCGCGCACCGGATCAGTTCCGCCTTGCGCGCCAAGCGGGTTCTGGTTCTCGACGGGACCGACGCGGTGGACGGCGATCCGGTGGCGCTGCGGTCGGTCTCGCCGCTGTACCGGGAACTGCTCGGGTACTGGCACGCCGAGCCGCCGGTCCCGGTGAATTGAGAACCGGGCGCGCCCTGCGAGTGTATTTCCACCCGTGCGACGGCCGGGAAAATCGCTCGTCAATTTGATGCCGGCCCGCTCTAGAGAATAGAATCGTCCGGCGCCATTCGTTTTCGATCTCAGTTTATCCGGTGAATTCGGCGGTGGTTCGTGGCCGGGCAGAGGGAGGACCAGCCGTGACGACAGGGGGGAGACCGGGCGGCGTGCGCGGGCTGCTCGACGAGGCGGCCGCGCGGCGGGTGGTGCTCGTGACAGGCGCCGCCGGCTGGGGAAAAACCAGTGCCGTGGCGGCATGGGCGGAGTCCCGGCCTGCGGTGTGGGTCCGCGCCGGGGAGCACGACCGGCTGTTGCGTCCGATCGCCCGCGACCCGGAACGGATGCGCCGATCGGGCGCCGGGGAGCTGTTCCTGATCATCGACGACGTTCAGGCATTGAGTGCGGAAAACGGTTCCGCCGCGGTTGTCGAAACGATTTGCCAGAACGCGCCGGAATGGTTGCACGTGATGCTGTTGTCCCGCGCGGAACTGCCGTTCTCGCTCGCCCGGCTCCGCGGCCGCGGGATGGTGGCGGAGATCGACGCGACGCACCTGGCCGTGCGCCCGGACGAAATCGAGGTGCTGGTCCAGGCCACAGTGGGGGACGATCCGCCCGGGCTGGCCGCGAAGATCCACCAGTGCACCGCGGGCTGGCCGGTCGCGGTGCGGACGGTCGTGGAGATGATGCGGGACGTCCCGCCCGATCAGCGTGCGGCGGTGCTGCGGCGGCTGACCGCGCCCGGTGAGCGGTTCCACGGGTTCCTCACCGAGGAGGTGCTCGGCCAGGAGCCGCCGCCCGCTCGCGCGGCACTGCGCCGGCTCGCCGTGCTCGGCGAGATCGGCGCTCCGGGGCCGGAGCAGGAACGCCTGCTGACCGAACTGACCCGCCGGGGCCTGGTGACGCGGACCGCGGGCGACGTGCTCCGCTGGTCGCTGATCCGGCCACTGGCGCACTACTTCTCGCACGAGACCGTGCTGTCCACGCGCGAACGGGTCGAGCTGCACCTCGAAGCCGGGCGGCACTACCTCAGCCAGGGGGCGCCCGCCGACGCGCTGCGGCACCTCGCCGCGGCGGACGCGCACTCCGCCTGTGCCGCGTTGCTGGTCGAGCAAGGTGACGCGCTGGTGGTGAGCGGGCACGGCGACGCGGTTCTGGAGGCCGCCGGGCTGCCCACCGAGTTCCTCGACGACCCCCGCATCCACCAGGTGCTCGGTGAGGCGCAGCGGACCGCGGGCCACTGGGCGGCGGCCATGGAGAGTTTCCGCCGCGCGAGCCGGTTCCACGAGGAGCTCGACGCCGCGCTCGGATGGCGCATCGGCATGCTCGCCTTCACCCAGGGCGAGTTCGGCAACACCCTGGACGTGCTGGGCCGCACCCGGATGGGCGACGAGGACACCGAAGACGAGGCCAGGGCGCTGGCCCTGCTGGCGACGACGTGCCGGATGGTCGGCGAGACCGGCCGGGCTCGGCAGGCGATGGCGCGTGCGGAAGCCGCCGCCGCACGGTCGGGGACCCCGGGCGCGCGGGCGGCGATCCACCAGGTGCTGGCGATGCTCGCCTCCGCCGAGCCCGATCGCCGCGAGGCCGACGTGCAGTGCCTCAACGCCCTGCACAGCGCCCAAGCGGTCGGCGACCTCCTGCAGGCCGGCTGGATCCGGGTCTGCCACGCCTTCCACGCGTGCGACATGGGATCACCGCGGCAGGCGCTCGCCGAGGCCAAGCTCGCGCTCCGGACCAGCGAGCAGTGCGGGTGCCCGTTCCTCACCGGGCACGCCCACACCGTCCGCGCGCGGGCGCACCTCGTCCTCGGCGCACTGGACGAGGCGGCGGACGACCTCAGCACGGCCGTGGACACCTTCCAGCGCCTCGGTTCCCGGTTCCTGGCCTGGCCGCTGTGCGTGCTCGGCGACCTGCACCGCACGCGCGGGCAGCTGGTCCGCGCCACCGCGGACTACGAGGAAGCGCTCGCGATGGCGCAACCGCACCACGACCTGTTCGCCCTCGGGCGCGCGTTGATCGGGCTGGCTCGCGTCCGGGCCGCCGACGACCTTCCCGCCGCCCGCACGCTGGCGGACCGCGCACTCGGGTTGGGCGAGGGGCTGCTGGAGATCCCGGGGCGCCTCACCAGCGGCTGGGTCGCGCTGCTGGCCCAGGACCGGGAGCGGGCCGCCGCCGACGCGGCGCGGGCGGCGAAGGCCGCGCGGCTCCGGCGGGACGGCCCCGGTCTGGCCGAGGCGATCACGCTCGGCGTGCTGTCGTCGCCGGACCCGGCCGCCGGGGCGGACCTGCTCGACGAGGCGGTGGACCTCTGGCACGAGCACGGGTGCCGCCTGGAGGAGGCGGTGACGCGGGTGGTGGCGGCGCGCATCGGGACCCCGGTGCCGGAGGCCGGGGTGTGCCTGGCCGAGGAGACCCTGCGCGAGGCGGGCGTCGACATCGGAGGGCGCCGGGCGGCGGGACCGCTGGCGGCTTCGCGCCCGTCCGGCCCCGCGGTGTTCATCCGCGCGCTGGGCGCCTTCCAGGTGGTGGTGGACGGCACGCCGGTGCCGAAGACGGCCTGGCAGTCGCGCAAGGCGCGGGATCTGCTGAAGATCCTGGTCACCCGCCGTCGTCCGGTGCCGCGCGAACAGCTGATGGAGCTGCTGTGGCCGGCAGCCGACCCGGTGAAGGCGGGCAACCGGTTGTCGGTCCTGCTGTCCCTGGTCCGGGACGTGCTGCGGCAGGGCCAGTCGGCCGGTGGCCCGCTGGCGAGCGACGGCAACGCGGTGTGGCTCGACCGGTCGCGGGTGCGGGTCGACCTGGAGGAGTTCCTCGCCGCCGCCGACGCGGCGCTGCGGGCCCACCGCACCGGGCAGGCCGACGCGATCGCCCGGTTGACCGCGGTGGCAGCCGCGTGCACCGGGGAGGTCCTGGAGGACGAGCCGTACCAGGAGTGGGCGCCGCTGCTGGCGGAGGAGGTCCGGGCGACGCACTTCGCGGTGCTTCGCGCGCTCGCCGCCCAGCTGCGGCAGGCCGGGGACGTCGACGGTGCGGTGCGCTACACGCTGCGGCTGCTGGCGAAGGACGTCTACGACGAGGAGGCGTACCTGATGCTGATCGCCACGCTGCGCGACGCCGGACGTCTCGGCGAGGCCCGCCGGTACGACCGGATCTACCGCACGCGGATGAAGGAGATGGGCATCACCCCGCACTCGTCGCCGCCGGCTCACCTCCGGCCGCACCCGACTTAGAACGCGGGCGTGCCCCACGCCCCGGTGTGGGCGAATTCGCCCAGCGGCAGGCGTTTCCGGGCCGCCCGTTCCCGCTCGATCAGCTTGTCCACCTCGAGCACGGCGGGGTCGCCGGCGTGCCCGACGGCGATCGCGACCCGGGGGACGGCTCCGTCCGGCACCGCGAACCGCTCGCGGACGGCGTCGGCGTCGAAGCCGGCCATCTGGTGCGCCACGAGCCCTTCCGCGACGGCCTGCAGCACGAGGTTCTGCGTGGCCAGCCCGAGCCCGTACTCGGCGTAGGGGATCTCGCCCTTTTCGTTGCGCGTCAGCATGATCGCGACCAGCAGGGCGCCCGCGCGGTGCGCCCACTCCTGGTTCCGCTCGGTGAGCGTGCCGAGGATCTGCCGGAACGTCGGATCACCACGTCGCCCGGCCAGGAACCGCGCCGGCTGGGTGTTCCCGAACGACGGCGCCCACCGCGCGGCCTCCAGCAGGGCGCGCAGCTGGTCCCAGGTCACCTCCCGGGTCTCGTCGAGGGCGCGCGGGCTCCACCGGTGCGCGATCACCTCGGTCAGGGGCACGCTGGAATCGGCCATCTTGTCCATCGGTTCGCCTGCTTCCCGTTTCGCCGGAGTCAGAGTTCGCGCTGGCGGGCCAGTGCCGCGTGCGCCTTGGCGATGTCCGCGGCGGACGGTTCGACCGACGTCACAACGTCCCGCGCCGTCGTCCGGACGAACCGGAGCACGGGCCTGCCGTTGTCCAGCAGCGGCGAATCGATGGCGACGTAGCTGTCCGCGTCACCGGGCTTCGTCATGCGCGCCTCCTCGCGGGTCAGATCGCATACTTCCAGACCGTCAGCGCGAACGCGCCGAACCACGCGCTCGCCAGCGCGACCCCCGAGCAGACCCACAGCACGGTGTTCGTCCGGCGTTTGGCCAGCGCCACCGCCACCGGGACCAGCAACGTGAACGCGGGCAACAACAACCGCGGCTTGGCGTGCATCAGCGCGCTCGACCCCAGGCACATCACCAGCACCCCGGCCGCGTACACCGCCAGCACCGTCTCGCGCCGGGCCAGCACCGCCATGCCGATCAGCGCGCCGGCGATCACGGCGACCGTCAGCACGCTCATCGCCGAATCGCTGCCCGTCAGCACCTCGGCCACGAATCGGGCCGTCGACACCCCGCCGTCGAACCGGGTCCGCCACCCCTGCCACTCCAGGTCGGACCAGGTGCTCAGCTGCGCCTCGAACCCGGACTCCGGCCGCACCCGCATCCCGGTCCACCACAGGTATCCGAACAACCCGGCGGGCGCCAGCCCCAGCGCGGCGAGCGGGCGGCCGCCGTCTTCTCGGTGCGTCAAGGCGATCACCGCGGCCACCACCACCGCGACGACCAGCGCCAGCGCCGTCGACCGCACCAGCCCGGCCGCCAGGCAGCACAGCCCGGCCACCTCCCACCGCCGCTCCAGCACCGCGACCAGCGTCCACACCGCCAGCGCGCAGAACAACGCTTCGGTGTAAGCCATGGTCAACACGACGCTCATCGGCGTCGCCGCGAACAGGGCCACCAGGATGTAGCCGGCCCGGCGCGAGCCGCCGCGCACGAGACGCCCGAGCCGGGCCAGGCCGTACGCCGCGAAGAGCCCGGCGGCCAGCGACACCACCAGCGCCGCCGCGGGAAACCCGAGCGCGGGCGCCAGCAGCCGGATCAGGAACGGGTACCCGGGGAAGAACGCCCGCGGCGTGTGCGGGTTCGGGTGGCCGAGCGCGTCGGTCGTCGGCCCGAGTTCGTAGCCGGACGCCGCGATCTTGAGGTACCACTGGCCGTCCCAGGCGGCGATCCTAGACAACAGGTCGTCCTCGTGCAGCGCGGCGAACACCGTGAGCACCACAACACCGAGGGCCCGCACACCGAGGTACAGGGCCGCAGGCAGCAGGAGCGCCCGGCGTCTGGTGATCCGGTCGGCCAGGTCCAGCAGCAGGCCAGGGGCCGCTTGCTCCGGTCGTCGAACGGTTTGGCTGCTGCCCTGCACGGTTGGTCATTTTCCCACGAGTCCGGCCGGCGGCAGTGGCCGGAGCCACATAACGGGGTGGCCAGGGCCGTAACCCCCGGTAGGCTGCTCCGAAAGGTGCGAAATAGGAGGTCGGCAGACAAGTGGCGCTCGTGGTCCAGAAGTACGGCGGTTCGTCGCTGGAGAGCGCTGATCGCATCAAGCGCGTGGCCGAACGGATCGTGGCCACCAAGAAGGCGGGCAACGACGTGGTCGTCGTCTGCTCCGCCATGGGTGACACCACCGACGAATTGCTCGACCTGGCCCAGCAGGTCAACCCGGTGCCGCCCGAACGAGAGATGGACATGCTGCTCACCGCTGGGGAGCGCATTTCCAACGCGCTTGTCGCGATGGCGATTTCGGCTCACGGTTTCGAAGCGTGGTCGTTCACCGGATCCCAGGCGGGTGTGGTCACGACGGGCGTGCACGGCAACGCGCGCATCATCGACGTGACACCGAGCCGGGTCACCGAGGCCCTCGACCAGGGTTACATCGCGCTGGTCGCCGGGTTCCAGGGCGTCGCGCAGGACACCAAGGACATCACCACTCTCGGCCGCGGCGGTTCGGACACCACCGCGGTGGCGCTGGCCGCGGCGCTCAACGCGGACGCGTGCGAGATCTACTCCGATGTGGACGGCGTGTACACCGCCGACCCGCGGATCGTGCCCAACGCGCGCAAACTCGACACCATCCCGTACGAGGAGATGCTCGAACTCGCCGCGAGCGGTTCGAAGATCCTGCACCTGCGCTCGGTCGAGTACGCCCGCCGCTACGGCGTGCCGATCCGGGTCCGTTCGTCCTACAGCGACAAGCCGGGCACCACCGTGGCCGGTTCGATTGAGGAGATCCCCGTGGAACAAGCGTTGATCACCGGTGTGGCGCACGACCGGTCGGAGGCCAAGGTCACCGTCACCGGGGTGCCGGACCACGCCGGCGCCGCGGGGCGGATCTTCCGGGTCATCGCCGACGCCGAGATCGACATCGACATGGTGCTGCAGAACGTCTCCAACACCGCGGGCCGCACCGACATCACCTTCACGCTGTCGAAGGCGAACGGTCCGAAGGCCGTTGCGGAGCTGGAGAAGCTGAAGGGCGAGCTGGAGTTCGACTCCGTGCTCTACGACGACCAGGTCGGCAAGGTTTCGCTGGTGGGCGCGGGCATGCGCTCGCACCCCGGCGTCACCGCGACCTTCTGCGAGGCGCTGGCCAAGGTCGGCGTCAACATCGAGATCATCAACACCTCGGAGATCCGGATCTCGGTCCTGATCCGCGACGCGCAGCTGGACGACGCGGTGCGCGCGATCCACGAGGCATTCGAACTTGGCGGCGACGAGGAAGCCGTCGTGTACGCGGGGAGTGGTCGCTGAAATGGCTCCGACGTTGGCTCTGGTCGGTGCGACCGGCGCGGTGGGCACCGTCATGATCGACATCATCAACGGGCGCGAGAGCGTGCCGTGGGGTGAGATCCGGCTGATCGCCTCGCCGCGGTCGGCCGGCAAGAAGATCACCGTGCGCGGCGAGGAACTGACCGTGATCGCGCTGTCCCCGGAGGCCTTCGACGGCGTCGACGTCGCCATGTTCGACGTGCCGGACGAGGTGTCCGCCGAGTGGGCCCCGATCGCGGCCGAACGCGGCGCGATCGCGGTCGACAACTCCGGCGCGTTCCGGATGGACGACGAGGTGCCGCTCGTGGTGCCCGAGGTCAACTCCGACAAGGTGCGGGAGCGGCCGCGCGGCATCATCGCCAACCCGAACTGCACGACGCTGTCGATGATGGCGGCGCTGGGCGCGCTGCACCGCGAGTTCGGCCTCACCGAGCTGGTGGTCGCCTCGTACCAGGCGGCGTCCGGCGCTGGCCAGCCCGGCATCGACCGGCTGCAGGCCGAGCTGGCCGCGGTGTCCGGAAAGGACCTCGGCGCGAAGGCGGGCGACGTGCGGGCCGCGCTGGAGTCGGCCGGCCTGCCGCTGTCGGACAGCCCGTTCGCGGGCACCCCGCTGGCGTTGAACGTGGTTCCGGCCGCCGGTTCCTACAAGGGTGACGGCTGGTTCTCCGAGGAGCTCAAGGTCCGCAACGAGTCGCGGAAGATCCTCGGCATCCCGGACCTGAAGGTGTCCGCGACCTGCGTCCGCGTCCCGGTGGTCACCACCCACTCGCTCGCGGTGCACGCCACCTTCGCGCGCGAGGTCACCGTCGAGGCCGCGCACAAGGTGTTCGCGGCGCAGTCGTCGATCGTGCTGGTCGACGACCCGGCCAACGGCGAGTTCCCGAGCCCGGCCGAGGTCGTCGGCGGCGACCCGACGTACGTCGGACGGGTGCGCCAGGCGCTGGACTTCCCGAACACGCTCGACTTCTTCGTGTGCGGGGACAACCTGCGCAAGGGCGCGGCGCTGAACACCTACGAGATCGCCGAGCAGCTGGCTCCCGAGTTCGGCTGACGGCCACGCAGAGTTGCCCCGGCCTCGCTGAATTCACTCGACAGTGAGGCAACTTCTCCCTGGCCCGACGTCGGCCCGCTTCTAGTGTGGGCCGAGTCAATGGCAGGGAGAAGTCGGGGAGCTCGCGGTGACAAGGCATGTCCTGGCCGCGTTCGTGTGCGCGGCGGTGGTGCTCGGCATGGGCACGCCCCTGCTCGTGGCGACCGCGGACGACACCGACGGCCCGCTCACGGTGCGGGTCGTCCGGGGTGAGACCGGGGTCGGCGGCATCCTGGTCGTGGCCACCGACCCGAGTGGCGCCAGCGTCAGCGGCGTCACCGGGCCGGACGGCACGGCGCAGCTCACGACCACCGCGCTGTCCGGCGGGAAGTACCGCGTGGACGCCTCGATCCCGGCGTCCATGCCGGACGTCAAGCCGGCGGCCGAGGACCAGAGCCGCGCCAGCCTGACCGAGTTCGTCGACGTGGGCGGCGGCAAGGCCGTCACGCTCACGATGGGCGTCGGCGGCATGGACGGCCCGGTCCAGCTCGGCGACCGGACGTGGTTCGACACCGACGGCGACGGCGTGCAGGACGGCGACGAGCCGCCGCTGCCGGGTGTGCGGGTGCAGCTGCTGGGCTGCGACGGCGGCGGGGCGCCGCTGGCCGAGAAGACCACCGACTCCGCCGGGCGCTACCTGTTCGGCCCGGCCGAGGGCCTGCAGCCCAACAGCTGCTACACCCTGCGGTTCGACTTCGGCGGCGTGAACACCGGCCCGCTGCCCGGATCCCCGCCCGTCGAGGGTCTGAAGTGGACCGTTCCGCACGCGGGCGACCAGTCGCTGGATTCCGATGTGGACCCCGAGAGCGGTTCGGTGCGGGTCGCGATCGGCCCGCCCGGCTCGGTCGACCACACCGTGGACGCGGGCGTGGTCGGCGGCCTCAACCGGATCGGCGACCTGGTGTGGGCCGACGTCAACCGCAACGGGTTGCAGGACCAGGGCGAGCCCGGCATCGCCGACGTGGGCGTGCGGCTGCAGAAGGCCGACGGCACCCCGGTCGCCGGGACGAGCACCGGCCCGCACGGCCAGTACCAGTTCTCGCACCTGCCCGACGGCAGCTACCAGGTCTGCTTCGACACCGCGAAGCTCCCGCCGCAGTACGGCGACTACCAGCTCACCAGGCAGCGCGCTGGCACGCCGGGCCAGGACTCCGCGCCCGACCCGGCCACCGGCTGCACCGCGCCGACCGAGCTGACCCCGAGCCGTACCCAGGACTTCACGATGGACGCCGGCCTGGCGCCGCCGGTCAACCGGATCGCCGCGCTGGTCTGGCAGGACGTCGACGGCGACGGCGCGCCGGGAGCGCTGGAGCCGGGGATCGCCGGGGTGCCGGTGAAGCTGCGCGGCGCGGACGGCACCCAGGTCGCCATGACCACCACCGGCCAGGACGGGAAGTACTCCTTCGAAGACCTGCCGTCCGGCTCGTTCGCGGTGTGCTTCGACCTGGCCAACCTGCCGCAGGCCGCGGCCGACTTCACGCCGGTTGAGGGGAGCCCGGTCTCCGGCGCCGACCCGGCGACCGGCTGCACCCCGCAGGTGACCCTCGGCCTCGGCAAGCGCGAGGACACCGCGCTGAACATGGGGCTCGCCGCGCCTGCCAACCGGATCGGCGACCGGGTGTGGGCGGACACGAACCGCAACGGCATCGCCGACGCCACCGAGTCCGGCCCGAGCGGGGTGCCGGTCAAGCTGCTCCGCGCAGGCGGCGGCGAGGAGGCGTCGACGACCACCGGCGCCGACGGCCGGTTCCGGTTCACCGGGATCCCGGACGGCGCGTACCAGGTGTGCGTCGACCGCGCCGCGCTGCCCGCGCCGGTGGCCGGGTACCAGTTCACGAAGCCGCGCGCCGGTGAGTCCACAAAGGATTCCGATGTGGACCTGGCGAGCGGGTGCGCTCCGCCGGTCGCCGTCGGCGTCGGTCACCGCGACGAGAGCACCATCGGCGTCGGGTTGTCGCCCGCGCGCAACCGGCTCGGCGACCTGCTGTGGGTGGACCGCAACGGCAACGGCACGCAGGACGCGGGCGAGCCCGGCGCGGCCGGGGTCCCGGTGACGCTGACCGACGACGGAGGGCGCCCGGTGGCGACCACCCGCACCGCCGCGGACGGCTCGTACCTGCTCGACGACCTGCCCGACGGCTCCTACCGGGTGTGCTTCGACCTCGCCGGCCTCGCCCCGGAGTTCCGCGGCTTCCACATCGCAGGCGGCGACCCGGGCTGCGCCGGACCGGTGACGGTCGGCCCGAAGCCGCGGGAGGACCTGTCCGTGCGGATCGGCCTGGTCAGCGCCAGCCCGGCGGTCGTGCCTGCCGCGCAGGAGTCCACGAGCGGCGGCGAGTTCCCCGTCGGGTGGGTGTTGTTCGGTGTCGTGGCGGCGATCGGCGCGGTCGTCGGGGTGCGCTGGTGGAAGGCCGCCGAGCCGGGAGCGTGACCCGGTAGTTTGGGCGTTATGAGAATTCTGCGGGTGCTCGGAGTCGTCGGGATGGCGGTCGTGCTGGCCGGTTGTGCGGAAGCCGCGGAGACGGCGGACCGGGTGAGCGCGTGCTCGCAGGCCCTCGGGCTGGCGAACCTCAACCCGTACGCCTCGGCGCAGGAGGTGTCCGCCCAGGCGCAGCAGAAGGCCGAGGAGCTGCGCAACCTCGGCAACCAGGTGGCCGACCAGACGCTGCAGCAGAACCTGTTCGCGATCGCCGACTCCTACGTCGCGCTGGAGCAGCGCAAGTCGCAGGGCCTGTCCGACGTGAACGACTGGGTCCAGACGAACACCGCCAACCTGGAGCGGCTGCGCCAGGCCTGTACGTGAGGCGGCGGCAGGCCGGCTGTCCCCGGGACTCCTAGGATCGGCGGGGCTCTGCCTGTTCCGCGGCGCGCGGGGGATCGTGGAGCCCGAACAAGCCGAGAAGGGATTTCCATGACAGCGAACACACTGGCCGGCGGCACCTTCACCCTCGCAGGCGGGCTCACCGTCGGGCGCATGGGCTACGGCGCGATGCAGCTGGCCGGGCCTGGCGTGTTCGGGCCGCCCGCGGACCGGGACGCCGCGGTCGCGGTCCTGCGCGAAGCGGTCGAGCTGGGTGTCAACCACATCGACACCGCCGACTTCTACGGCCCGCACGTGACGAACCAGATCATCCGCGAGGCGCTGCACCCCTACGACGGGATCGTGGTGGTGACGAAGGTCGGCGCGGTGCGCGACGACCAGGGCGCCTGGGTGCACCAGCGCTCGCCGGAGCAGCTGCGTGCCCAGGTGCACGACAACCTGCGCAACCTCGGCGTCGACGCGCTCGACGTGGTCAACCTGCGCGTCGGCGGCGGGGACGACGGCCACTCCGCGGTGCCCGGCTCGATCGCCGAGCCGTTCACCGCGCTGGTCGAGATGCAGCAGGAGGGGCTGATCAAGCACCTCGGCATCAGCACGGTGAACGCCGAGCAGGTCGCCGAGGCGCAGTCGATCGCGCCGGTCGTGTGCGTGCAGAACGCCTACAACGTGGCCCACCGCGAGGACGACAAGCTGGTCGAGTCGCTGGCCGCGCAGGGCATCGCGTACGTGCCGTACTTCCCGCTCGGCGGGTTCTCGCCGCTGCAGTCGGAGGTGCTGAACTCGGTGGCCGCCCGCCTCGGCGCGACGCCGATGGCCGTCGCGCTGGCCTGGCTGCTGCAGCGGTCGCCGAACATCCTGCTCATCCCGGGCACGTCGTCGGTCGCCCACCTGCGGGAGAACGTGGCCGCCGCGTCCCTGGACCTCCCCGCGGACGCGATCGCCGAACTCGACGCGATCGCCTAACGCACCACGAGGTGGAGCCCCCGGCCGGCTGTCTCCCGGTCGACGACCGTGGTCTCGTTCCAGCCGCGGGGCCGCCCCTCGAACAGCAGGGCGCGGACCCGCGGCAGGCGGCGCAGGTGACGGCAGAAGGACGCCTTGCGCAGCACCCGGCCGCGCGCGCGTTGCCCGGCCAGCGCCTCCTCCGGGGTGCAGTCCACCCACAGCAGGTGCCGCCGCCGTCCGGTGAGCAGCCCGGTCAGCATCAGCCACGCCCTGGTCGCCGCGCCGGTGGCCGGGTCGTGCACAACGACCGGGCCGGGCGTGCGGATCGCCGCGAGCACCACCCGCAGCCGGTGCAGGACGTGCACCGCCGGGCGGTAGCGGCGGTACGGCGTGCCGGGCGGCAGCGCGGCGGCCAGCCGGTCGCGCATCTGGTCGGAGTCGAGCACCTCGACCGGGCGGCTGGCCTGCGTGCTGCGCAGCAGCGTGCTCTTGCCCGAACCGGGCAGCCCGGCGATGACCAGCAGCGCGCGCGGTTCGATCGTCATCTGCAAGGTGGCGCCGGCTGTGCTGTCCATACCGGGCCAACGCGCGATCACGCCACCCGCGTTCCGCACTTACAGGTCAAATCGGTCATTCACAGCGGCGCCACAGCCGGGACCCTGGCCGAGCGGCGGCGCAGCCCGAAGGCCACCGCGGCGAAGCCGAGCCCGAACAGGCCCGCCGCCGCGAAGCCCCAGCCGGGGCCGGTGTGGTCGATCACGAACCCGACCACCGGGCTGCCCGCCGCCATGCCGAGCCGGGTGGCGGCGTCGAGCAGGCCCATCGCCTCGCCCCGCACCCGTGGCGGCGCGAGGCCGGTGACCTCCTCGGCGGTTGACGCGAGCGTCGGCGCGCAGGCCAGGTTCGTCGGCACCAGCGCCAGCGCCAGCAGCCACCACGGCAGCCCGGTGGCCAACCCGACCGGGATCACGAGCACGGTCAGCAGCACCATCAGCCGCGCCTGCGACAGCGACTTCCGCACCGCGCCGTGCACGATCCCGCCGACCGCCGAGGCGACGCACATCACGGCGATCACCACGCCGGTCCAGCCCACCTCGCCGGTGGCGCGCAGCGCGGCGAGCGTCGCCAGTTCGGTGCCCATCAGGCAGAACAGCGCCCCCGACGCGACGAGCAGGGCGCCGACCAGCCGCGGGCTGAGCCACTCCCGCATCGGCGGCCGCTCGGCGGTGACCGTCTCGCCCTCGTGCCGGATCGGCGGGTTGAACCAGCACAGCGCGAGGGTGCCGAGCGCGAAGCAGACGCCGATCCCGCTCAGCGCGACGGTCGAGGACAGCTGCGTCGACAGGGCGATGCCCGCGCTCGGGCCGACCATGAAGCTCGTCTCCAGCAGGATCGAGTCGAGCGAGTACGCCGAGCGCCGCGACTCCGGCGGCACCAGCGCGGTCAGCACCTGGCGGGCGATCGAGCTGGCAGGCAGCACGAGCGCGCCCGCCGGCAGCGCGGTCACGAGCAGCGCCGCGTACGGCAGGTGCGGGGTGGCCAGCCAGAACGCCGCGGAGGTCAGGCCGCACACCGAGGTGACCGCGCGCAGCCCGTAGCGGTCGATCATCCGGCCGACGACCGGCGCGCCGATGGCGCTGCCCAGCATCGTCGCGGTCCCGACGAGACCCGCCTGGCCGTACCCGCGGCCGAGGTCGCTGACGACGTGCAGGGTCAGCGTGATCCCGGTGGCGGTCATCGGCAGGCGAGTGAAGAAGAACAGCAGCATCGCCATGCGGACCCCGGGCAGGGCGAGGACCTGGCGGTACGGCTGGAGGGACATGCTCCCACTTTGGCACGGCCGTGCAACTCCTTTTCGCGCCGCTTGCCGCTCCGGAAAACTGACAGTTACTATCAAAGAGTAGTGGCTATCAGTTTGGAGGCTGGGATGGACGGGTCGAAGCGGTGGTGGGCGTTGGGGGCGCTGGCCGTGGCGTTGCTGGCGTTCGGACTCGATGTGACGGTCCTGTCGGTGGCCCTGCCGACGCTGGCCGTCGACCTGGAGGCGTCGACGAGCGAGCTGCAGTGGTTCTCGAACGCGTACACGCTGGTGCTCGCCGCGGGGCTGCTCCCGGCCGGCCTGCTCGGCGACAAGTTCGGCACGAAGCGGTTCCTGCTCGGTGGTCTCGCGGTCTTCGGCCTGGCCTCGGTGGCCTGCGCCTACGCCGGTTCGGCCGGGATGCTGATCGCGGCGCGCGCGTTCCTCGGGCTGGGCGCGGCGGCACTGGTGCCGCTGTCGATGTCGGTGCTGAACGCGCTGTTCCCGGGCGCCGACCGCGGGCGGGCGATCGCCGTGTGGGCCGCGGCGATGGCGGTCGGTATCCCGCTCGGGCCGGTGGTCGGCGGGTGGCTGCTGGACAACTTCTGGTGGGGCTCGGTGTTCCTGCTCAACGTGCCCGCGGTGCTCGCCGGCCTGGTCCTGCTGGCCTGGCTGGTGCCGGATCTGCCCGGCGATCGCGGCAGGCGGTTCGACCTCCCTGGTGTCGTCCTGTCCAGCGCGAGCCTGGTCGCGCTGACCTACGGACTGGTCGAGGCGGGTGACCGCGGCTGGGGTTCGGCCACCGTGCTCGGGCCGGTGCTCGGCGGGCTCGCGCTGCTGGCCGGGTTCGTCGTCCACCAGGCCCGGGCCGCCCACCCGTTGCTGGACCTCGGGTTGTTCGCCTCGCCCGGCTTCCGCTGGGGCGCGGTGCTCGCGACGCTGGCGTCCTTCGCGATGATGGGCGCGTTGTTCCTGTTGCCGCAGTACTTCCAGGCGGTGCATGCCACGGACGCGCTCGGCACCGGGTTGCGGCTGTTGCCGGTGGTCGGCGGTCTGCTCGTCGGGGTGCGGGTCGCGGAGTGGTTGCGTCCGCGGCCGGGCGCGCGGGTGCTGGTGAGCACGGGGTTCGTGCTGATGACCGGCGGGCTGGTGGCCGGAACCGCCACTGGGACCGGCGACGGGTACGGCTACGCGGCGGTGTGGGTGTCACTGGTCGGCCTCGGGCTGGGCTTCGCGTTGCCGCCGTCGATGGACATCGCGATGGGCGCGCTGAGCCCGGGCCGCAGCGGCGTCGGGGGTGGCGTGCTGCAGGCGATGCGGCAGGTCGGTGGCACGTTGGGCGTCGCGATCCTCGGCACGGTGCTGAACGCGGGGTACCGGGGCGGGGTCGACGTCGCCGGGTTGCCGGACGACGTGGCCGCGGCGGTGCGCGACAGCGCCGCGGCCGGGGTGCAGGTCGCCGCGCGGGTGCCCGCGTTGCTCGGGTCGGTGCGCGAGTCCTTCGTCGCGGGCATGTCGGCGACGCTGTGGGTGTGCGCCGGGTTCGCGCTGGTGGGTGCCGTGCTCGCCGCGCTGTTCCTGCCGCGCCAGGCGCAGGACGTGGCCGGGGCAGAATCGGGGCATGAGTTCGTCGCGGGATGAGCAGCCGCTCGGGTTGCGGGAGCGGAAGAAGGCGCGCACGCGGGCCGCGATCCAGAGCCAGGCGCTGCGGTTGTTCACCGCGCAGGGCTACGCGGAGACGACGATCGAGCAGATCGCCGCGGCGGCCGAGGTGTCGCAGAGCACCTTCTTCCGCTACTTCCCGACCAAGGAGGACACGGTCCTCTACGACCGCCTCGATCCGGTGCTGATGCGGGCGTTCGTGGAGCAGCCGGCCGAGCTGACCCCGCTCCAGGCGGTGCGGGCCGCGTGCGCCCAGGTGTTCGCGCGGCTGGACGCCGAGGAGTCCGAACTGGAGCGCGCCCGGCAGCGGCTGGTGTTCAGCGTGCCCGAACTGCGCAACCGGATGATCGAACACATCGCCGCCGGGCTGGGCATGCTGGCCGAGGCCGCGGCCGAACGAGCAGGCCGGGACCCCGGCGACTTCACTGTGCGGGTCTGGTCCGGGGCGGTGATCGGGGTGGTCTTCGCGGCGTACTTCAGCGCGGCCGAGGCCCCGGAGAACCTGGTGGACGTGATCGACAAGGCGGTCACCCTGCTGGAGGACGGGCTGCCGCTGTAGGTGGCTTGGGGCGCTCTGCATGGCCCTGCTCACCTTCGGACTGGACATGACGGTGCGGCCGGGCTGCTTCCGGCGGGCTTGCTCGGTGACCGGTTCGGCATCAAGCGGTTCCTGCTCGGCGGCCTTGCGCTGTTCGGTTCGGCGTCGGTCGCCTGCGCCTTCGCGGACTCGGTCGAGAGCCTGATCGTGGCCAGGGCATTTCTCGGCCTCGGTGCCGCCTGCCTGGTCTCGTTGTCGATGGCAGTGCTCAACGTCTTGTTCCCGGGCGCCGATCGGGGCCGTGCTCTCGCCGTGTGGTCCGTGGCGGTGGCAGTCGGGGTACCGCTCGGCCCGGTGGTCGGCGGCTGGCTTCTCGACAGCTTCTGGTGGGGTTCGGTCTTCCTGCTCAACGTGCCGTTCGTGGTCGTCGGGTTCGTGTTGCTGGCCTGGTTGGTTCCGGCCTTGCCGGTGGACCGGGCACGGCGCGCCGACCTCCCCGGCATCGTGTTGTCCGGCGCGGGCGTGGTGGCGCTGACCTTCGGACTGATCGAAGCCGGTGACCGCGGGTGGATCGCGATCTCCGCGTTCGGGCCGATCCTGGCCGGAGTCGCGTTGCTGTGCGCGTTCGTCGTCGTGGAGGGGCGCGTGCGATACCCGTTGCTGGACCTCGGACTGTTCACCACGCCCGGGTTCCGGTGGGGTGGCCTGCTCAGCGGGCTCACGTCCTTCGTGATGTTGGGTGTGTTGTTCCTGCTGCCGCAGTACTTCGACGCGGTCCGTGGTGCCGGCGCGCTGGAAGCAGGAGTGCAGTTGCTCCCGATGGTCTTGGGGATGTCGGTGGGCATGCAGGTGGCCGATCCACTGCACCGCAGGCTGGGGGTGAAGGTCGTCGGTGCCGGGGGATTTCTGGTGATGGCGGCAGGGCTCGTCATCGGCGCGGTCTCGGGATCCGGCCACGGCTACGGCTTCATCGCTCTGTGGGTTTCGCTGGTAGGGGTCGGACTGGGGTGCGCGGTTTTCGCGGCCCTGGACGACGCGCTCGGGGCACTGGACCCGAGACGCAATGGCGTGAGAGGCGGAGTTCTGCAGGTGATCCGACAGCTCGGTGGCACCCTCGGCGTGGCGATCCTGGGCACCGTCCTCAACGCCGGTTACCGCGGGTCGGTGGATGTCGGTGGGTTGCCCGAGCCGTCCGCAGAGGCCGTCCGGGACAGCGCGGCCGGCGGGGCGCGCGTCGCCGAGTCCGTACCGGATCTGCTCGGGTCGGTGCGGTCGGCCTTCGTCTCAGGGATGTCGGCCGCCCGGTGACCGAGGCGGGCCTCACCCACTTGGGCAGTTTTCTGGACTCGTTCCAGTTTTTATCTTGACTCGTTCCAGATTAGCGGGCACTGTGGACCTCGATGCCCCACCAGACCAGCCCCGTGCGGGACCAGCTCAAAGCCGTCGGCCTGCGGATCACCGCTCCGCGCGTCGCCGTCCTCGAGTGGCTCGCCGGGCACCCGCACTCGACCGCCGACCAGGTCGCGGCCGGCGTGCGGGACGTGCTCGGATCCGTGTCCACCCAGACGGTCTACGACGTCCTGGGCGCCTGCGCGAACGCCGATCTGGTGCGGCGCGTCGAGCCGGCCGGGCACCCGGCCCGGTTCGAAACGCGTACCGGGGACAACCACCACCACCTCGTCTGCCGCGTCTGCGGCCGGGCCGAGGACGTCGACTGCGTCCACGGCGCCGCACCGTGCCTCGAACCCTCGAACACCGCGGGGTTCGTTGTCGAGGAGGCGGAGGTCGTCTTCTGGGGCCTGTGCCCCGCCTGTTCCACCACCCACCACGAGAAGGAGGGCTCGGCGTGACCAAGCCGACCACCAACAACGTGGGCATCCCGGTGGCCAGCGACAACGATTCGCTGACCCTGGGCGCCAACGGCCCGATCCTGCTGCAGGACCACTACCTCATCGAGAAGAACGCGCACTTCAACCGGGAGCGCGTCCCGGAGCGCGTGGTGCACGCGAAGGGCGGCGGTGCGTTCGGTTTCCTCGAGGTCACCGAGGACGTCAGCCAGTTCACCAAGGCCGCGGTCTTCCAGCCGGGCACCCGCACCGAGAGCCTCATCCGCTTCTCCTCGGTGGCCGGCGAGAACGGCTCGCCCGACACCTGGCGCGACCCGCGCGGGTTCGCGGTGAAGTTCTACACCACGCAGGGCAACTACGACATCGTCGGCAACAACACGCCGGTGTTCTTCATCCGGGACCCGATCAAGTTCCCCGACTTCATCCACTCGCAGAAGCGCCGCGCCGACAACCACCTGCGCGACCACAACATCCAGTGGGACTTCTGGACCCTGCGGCCGGAGTCGGCCCACCAGGTCACCTGGCTGATGGGCGACCGCGGCATCCCGTCGAACTGGCGCGAGATGGACGGGTTCGGCTCGCACACCTACCTGTGGGAGAACGCGGGCGGCGAGAAGTTCTGGGTCAAATACCACTTCAAGACCGACCAGGGCATCGGCTACCTGACGCAGGCCGACGCGGACCGCATCGCCGGTGAGGACGCCGACTACTACATCCGCGACCTGTGGACCGCGATCGAGCGGGGCGACCACCCGAGCTGGACCCTCTACGTCCAGGTCATGCCGTACGAGGAAGCTGCGGACTACCGCTTCAACCCGTTCGACCTGACGAAGGTGTGGCCGCACGGCGACTACCCGCTGATCAAGGTCGGCCGCTACGTGCTCGACCGCAACCCGTCGAACTACTTCGCGGAGATCGAGCAGGCCGCGTTCGCGCCGACCAACATGGTGCCGGGCATCGGCCCGTCGCCGGACAAGATGCTGCAGGGCCGCCTGTTCGCCTACCCGGACGCGCACCGCTACCGGATCGGCGCGAACTTCGCCCAGCTGCCGGTGAACGCGCCGAAGTCGCCGGTGAACAGCTACTCCCGGGACGGCGCGATGCGCTACCAGAACCCGGGCGACCCGGTGTACGCGCCGAACTCGTTCGGCGGCCCGCACGCCGACGCGGCCTACGCCGGCGAGACGGTGTCGTCCTACGGGGTGGTCGACGAGGTCATCCGCTCCGCCTACCGGCTGCACGCCGAGGACGACGACTTCGGCCAGGCGGGCACCCTGGTGCGCAAGGTGATGGACGACGCGCAGCGCGAGCGCCTCGCGAGCAACATCATCGGCCACGCCAAGAAGGGCGTGTCCGAGCCGGTGCTGGAGCGCGTGTTCGAGTACTGGCGCAACGTCGACAAGACCCTCGGTGACAAGGTCGCCGAGGCGTTCGGCAAGTAGTCTCCCACCACGGAGCAGCGGCCCGGTGAGTCCTTTGTGGCTCACCGGGCCGCTTTCGCTCCGGGGGTCACCCACACAGACGGGTGGTGATCACTCCCGGATCGGGTGGCGCGGCGATTCACCGGCGACGAAGTTGGTACTTCACGCCCGGGTCAGGTCACCCACACCAGGAGGTAGGGAATGAGAGGCAAGTTCGCCCGGGTCGTCGCCGCGGTGGTGGCCGGCAGCGTTCTGGCGCTGACCGGAGCCGCTGTCGCCGCGGCCGACGGGAAGGGCACGTCCAGCACCCAGGCCGCCGGCGAGCAGCTGCTGCAGCTGCGCACCCAGCTGGTCGACTCGGCTTACTCGGCCGACGTCCCCGGCACGCAGCGGACGCTCGGCCAGATGAGCCCGCTGCTCGGCGACCTCGCCGCGGGTGAGAAGTACACCGTCCAGTCGGACACGAGGGAAACCGCCGCGTCCGCGAAGAACGACGCCGAGACGGCCAGCCGGATCATCGCCGACCCGTCCCAGGCGAGCACCGTCAAGCAGACGCCGTCGGCGTCGCCGCTGCAGAACCCCCCGCCGCCCCTGGACATCGTGGCGGACCTGCTGAAGACGCTGATCCAGAAGCTCACGGAACTGCTGAACGCGCTGACCGGCGCCCCGCCGCCGGCGCTCACCGTGCCAGCCGCCTGAGCCAGAAAAGCCGGGCTCCGCTCGCGGAGCCCGGCTTTTTCTTTGCCCACAACCAAGGTAGCTGGGTGGTCATCCCGTCGCCTGACACTGGCGCGATCACCTTGAGCCAGGGCCGCAACCCGCGCTGGGTCCGGCAGCCGAAAACACAAAGCTTGCGGCCCTGGCTCAAGGTGATATGCACAAACCGGAAGGCGACG
>NZ_JBEXTX010000088.1:0-33667 GCF_040614175.1 Amycolatopsis sp. NPDC006131 | reverse complement strand
GTTTGTGCATATCACCTTGAGCCAGGGCCGCAAGGTTGGCATGGTCGGCCTGCGGTTGGCGGCCTGGGTTGCGGCCCTGGCTCAAGGTGATCGTTGCGTGTCAGGCGACGGGATGACCACCCAGCTCGGGTTGTGTTCAAAGAATGGCGCTGGGCGCCGTTAAACGCTTTCCTCTTCGAGCATTTCCGGGGTCACGGCGCTTTCGGTGTCGGGGATGTTCAGTTCCTTCGCCCGCTTGTCGGCCATGGCGAGCAGGCGCCTGATCCGGCCGGCCACCGCGTCCTTCGTCATCGGGGGGTCGGCCAGCTGGCCCAGCTCCTCCAGCGACGCCTGCCGGTTCTCCAGCCGCAACCGTCCGGCGGCGAGCAGGTGTTCGGGTGCGGTGTCGGCCAGGATGTCCAGCGCTCGCTCCACCCTGGCGGCCGCCGCGACCGCTGCTCGTGCGCTGCGCCGCAGGTTGGCGTCGTCGAAGTTGGCCAGGCGGTTGGCCGTCGCCCGGACCTCGCGGCGCATCCGGCGCTCTTCCCACTGCAGGACGCTCGTGTGGGCGCCCAAGCGGGTCAGCAGGGCGCCGATGGCGTCGCCGTCGCGGACCACCACCCGGTCGGCTCCCCGCACCTCCCTCGACTTCGCCTGGATGCCCATCCGCCGGGCGGCCCCCACGAGCGCCAGCGCCGCCTCCGGGCCGGGGCAGGTGACCTCCAACGAAGACGACCGGCCGGGCTCGGTCAGCGAACCGTGCGCCAGGAACGCGCCCCGCCACGCGGCCTCGGCGTCGGCGATCCCGCCGGACACCACCGCGGCGGGCAGGCCCCGCACCGGGCGGCCCCGCTGGTCGATCAGGCCCGTCTGCCGGGCCAGGCTTTCGCCGTCCTGAACCACCCGGACGATGTACCTCGTCGTCTTCCGCAGCCCGCCCGCGGACAGCACGTGCACGTCCGAGTGGTGGCCGTACAGCTCGTGGATCTCCTTGCGCAGTCGCCGCGCGACCGAACCCGTGTCGAGCTCGGCCTCCACCACCACCCGTCCCCCCACGATGTGCAAGCCCCCGGCGAAGCGCAGCATCGACGCGACTTCGGACCGGCGCGGCCCGATCTTCGTGATCTGCAGCCTGCTGAGCTCGTCCTTCACGGCGGCGGTCATCGCCATGGCCCCTCCCTACCCTTTCCGGCCCTCGGTCCCGCTGAGACCGAGAGCTTCCCGCACACAGCTCGCCAGCGCATCCGGATCGTGCACACCCTCGCGACCAGGGTCCGCCACGTCCGCCAGAAGCGCCTTGGCCCCCAGTCCCGCCGCCGCGTCCCGCAGGCGGGCCGGTGCCGGCACCGAATCCCGGTCGGCGATCACCGCGTCCACCCGCAGCCCGGGCGCGTGCTGGAAGAGTACGTCCAAGTGCCGTTCGGGTGAGAACCCCGCCGTCTCACCCGGCTGAGGGACGAGGTTCAGGACCACGATCTTCGTCGCCTCGGTGCGCAGCAGCGCGTCGTGCAGGGCGGGCACCATCAGGTGCGGGATGACGCTCGAAAACCACGACCCAGGCCCCAGGAACACCGCCTCGGCGTCCAGCACGGCCTGCACCGCCTCGTCGCACGCGGCGGGCACACCGCCGGGCCGCTTCGGCGTGCGCAGCGTGATCCGCTCGACCCGGCCCGGCGTGCTCGCCACCGCGACCTGGCCGCGGATGCGGCGCAGCGTCCCGTCGTCGTCGAGGCCGGACACCTCCGCCTCGATCTCCAGCGGCTCCGGCGACATCGGCAGCACCCGGCCGGACACCCCCAGCAGCCGCCGCGCCTCGTCCAGCGCGGCCACCGGATCGCCCAGCACCTCGAACAACCCGGCCAGCACCAGGTTGCCGACCGCGTGCCCGGTGAGGGCGCCGCTGCCGCCGAAGCGGTGCTGGAACACCTCCGCCCACAGCGACTCGCCCTTCTCGGCGACCGCCAGCGCGGCCAAGGCCTGCCGCAGGTCCCCCGGCGGCAGCAGACCCAGCTCACGCCGCAGCCTGCCCGAAGAACCACCGTCGTCGGCGACCGTGACCACCGCGGTCACGTCCGGGGTCAGCCGCCGCAACGCGGTCAGCGTCGCGTGCAGCCCGTGACCACCACCCAGCGCGACGGCGCGCAACGTCGGAGTCACTCGCGTCCCAGGTCCCGGTGGATGACCTTCACCGCCATACCGTCCTCATTGGACAGCAGCCGGGACAGCTCCTCGGAGATCGCGACACTCCGGTGCTTCCCGCCGGTGCAGCCCACCGCCAGCGTCAGGTACCGCTTGCCCTCGCGCCGGTAGCCGGCGCCGATCAGGCGCAGCAGCTGGTGGTAGCGGTCGAGGAACTCCTCCGCGCCCTCCTGCGACAGCACGTAGTTGCGCACCTCCGCGTCCAGCCCGGTGTGGTCGCGCAGCTCCGGGATCCAGAACGGGTTCGGCAGGAACCGCACGTCCATCACCAGGTCGGCGTCCATCGGCAGGCCGTACTTGTAGCCGAAGGACAGCACGGTGACCCGCGTCTGCGTCGCCGACTCGGTGCCGAACGCGTCCTCGATCTTGGCGCGTAGGTCGTGCACCGACAGCGCGGAGGTCTCCAGCACCAGGTCGGCCTCCTCGCGCAGCGGCGCGAGCATCTGCCGTTCGGCGGTGATGCCGTCGATCAGGCGGCCGTCGCCCTGCAGCGGGTGGCCGCGGCGCACCTGCTCGAACCGGCGCACCAGCACCGCGTCCGTGGCCTCCAGGAACAGCACCCGCGGCTTGTAGCCGCGCGCGTCGAGGTCCTTGATGATGGAGGACAGGTCGTCGGTGAACGCGCGCGAGCGCACGTCCATCACGACGGCCACCTTCGTGATCGCGCCGCGGGCCTGCGCCCCCAGCTCGACCATGGTCGCGATCAGCTCGGGCGGCAGGTTGTCCACCACGAACCAGCCCAGATCCTCCAGGCACTTCGCGGCCGTGCTGCGGCCGGCGCCGGACAGGCCGGTCACCACCGCGACCTCCATGCCGGTGCCCCGGTCCTCGGCCATCGTCTCTCCCGTCACTGCTTCTCCGACTCCCCTTGCGAGGCCAACGCCGCGAAGATCGCCTCGGCCGTGCGCTTCCCCACGCCAGGCACCTGCGCGATCTCGTCCACCCCTGCTTCCTTCAGCCGCTTCACCGAGCCGAAGTGCTTGATCAGCGCGGCCCGCCGCGCCTGCCCCAGCCCCGGCACACCGTCCAAAGCGGACATCTGAACGCGCTTGGCGCGCTTCTGCCGGTGGTAGGCGATCGCGAACCGGTGCGCCTCGTCCCGCACCCGCTGCAGCAGGTACAGGGCCTCGGAGGTGCGCGGCAGGATCACCGGATCGGGGTCGCCGGGCAGCCACACCTCCTCCAGCCGCTTCGCCAGGCCGACCACGGCGATGTCGGTGATGCCCATCTCCGCCAGCACGTCCGCCGCCGCCGTCGCCTGCGGGCCCGCGCCGTCGACCACCAGCAGGTTCGGCGGGTACGCGAACTTGCGCGGCCGCCCGGTCTCCGGGTCGATGCCCGGCTTCTCGCCCGCCAGGCCCTCCTGGGTTTCGGTCTGGTAGCGAGCGAACCGCCGCCGCACGACCTCGGCAATGGAGGCGACATCCCCCTCGGTGGCGGCCTCCCGCAGCGCGAACCGCCGGTACTCCGACTTGCGCGCCACGCCGTCCTCGAACACCACCAGCGACGCCACCACGTCGGTGCCCTGCGTGTGGCTGATGTCGACGCACTCGATGCGCAGCGGCGCGCTGTCCAGGCCGAGGTGCTCCTGCAGCTCGGCCAGCGCGGCCGAGCGCGCGGTCAGGTCGCCCGCGCGGCGCAGCTTGTGCTGCTGGAACGCCTCCTGCGCGTTGCGCTCCACCGTCTCGGCGAGCGCGCGCTTGTCGCCGCGCTGCGGCACCCGCAGCTGCACCCGCGAGCCGCGCAGCCCGGACAGCCACTCGGTCATCGCCTCGGCGTCCTCGGGCAGCTCCGGCACCAGCACCTCGCGCGGCACCGGCGTGCCCAGGTCGGTGCCCTGCTCGGCCAGCTCGACCTGCTCGCCGTAGAACTGGGTGAGGAACTGCTCGACCAGCTCGGGCACGCCCATCTCGTCGGCCTTGTCGATCACCCAGCCGCGCTGGCCGCGCACCCGGCCGCCGCGCACGTGGAAGACCTGGACCGCGGCCTCCAGCTCGTCGTGGGCGAAGGCGACCAGGTCGGCGTCCGTGCCGTCGCCGAGCACGACGGCCTGCTTCTCCATCGCCCGCCGCAGCGCGCCGATGTCGTCGCGCAGGCGGGCGGCCTTCTCGAACTCCAGGTTCTCGGCCGCCTCGGCCATGTCCCGCTCCAGCTTGCGCACCATCGCGTCGGTGCGGCCGGAGAGGAAGTCGCAGAAGTCTTCCACGATGTCCCGGTGCTCCTCGGCGCTGACGCGGCCCACGCACGGGGCGGAGCACTTGTCGATGTAGCCGAGCAGGCACGGGCGGCCGATCTGGCCGTGGCGGCGGAACACGCCGTTGGAGCAGGTGCGCGCCGGGAACACGCGCAGCAGCAGGTCGAGCGTCTCGCGGATCGCCCACGCGTGGGCGTACGGGCCGAAGTACCGGACGCCCTTCTTGCGCGGGCCGCGGTAGACGTGCAGCCGCGGGAACTCCTCGTGCAGGGTCACCGCCAGCACGGGGTAGGACTTGTCGTCGCGGTAGCGGACGTTGAACCGCGGGTCGAACTCCTTGATCCAGTTGTACTCGAGCTGGAGTGCCTCGACCTCGGTGGAGACCACGGTCCACTCGACGCTGGCCGCGGTGGTCACCATCTGCCGGGTGCGCGGGTGCAGCCCGGACAGGTCGGCGAAGTAGGAGTTCAGCCGGCTGCGCAGGCTCTTGGCCTTGCCGACGTAGATGACCCGCTTGGTCGCGTCGCGGAACTTGTAGACGCCGGGCTCTTCCGGGATGCTCCCCGGCGAGGGACGGTAGGTGGACGGGTCAGCCACGCCCTCCAGCCTATGGCTCGGGTGTGACAGTCCGACGCACCCCTCCCGCCGCGTGCGGCCGGGCCGGGCGGGTATGCGATTCTCGGGATCATGCGCATCGCCACCTGGAACGTCAACTCCGTCACCGCGCGGCTGCCGAAGCTGCTGTCCTGGCTCGAGACCGCCCAGCCGGACGTGGTGTGCCTGCAGGAGCTGAAGTGCGCCACGGAGGCGTTCCCGGCCGAGGTGGCCGCGGCGGGCTACGAGGTGGCGGCGTACGGGACCGGCCGGTGGAACGGCGTGGCGATCCTGTCCCGGGTGGGGCTGGCGGACGTGCGGCGCGGGCTGGACGGCGAACCGACGTTCGACGACGTCTCCGAGCCGCGCGCGATCGGCGCGACGTGCGGCGGGGTGCGGGTGTGGTCGGTGTACGTGCCCAACGGGCGGGAGGTGGCGCACCCGCACTACGCGTACAAGCTGCAGTGGCTGTCGGCGCTACGGGCGACGGTCGCGGCCGAGGCGGCGGAGGACCGGCCGTTCGCGGTGCTGGGCGACTTCAACATCGCACCCACCGACGCCGACGTCTGGGACATCACGTTGTTCGACGGCATGACGCACGTGACGGAGGCGGAGCGGGCGGCGCTGGCGGCGCTGCGCGAGGCGGGCCTGGAGGAGGTCCTGCCGCGCGCCCTGAAGTACGACACGCCCTACACGTACTGGGACTACCGGCAGCTGGCGTTCCCGAAGAACAACGGGATGCGGATCGACCTCGTCTTCGGATCGGCGAAGTTCACGGGCGCGGTGAGCGACGCGTACGTGGACCGGGAGGCGCGCAAGGGCAAGGGCACGTCGGACCACGCGCCGGTGGTGGTGGACCTGACGGTCTGACCCGCCGCGCGGGGCGCGAACGCGGAGTTCACGCTCCTGAACGCAGAACTCGCTGTCCCGAACGTGGGACTCGCCGGCACGCGCGAGTCCCACGCTCACGCGCGCGAGTTCTGCGCTCGGGCGGTCCGGGCAGGGGTGGACGGGCGAGCTCAGTCCTGCGCGGCCCAGGCTTCCTTGTGCAGCCGGCGCAGCGTGCGCACCGCCTCGACCGCGCGGTCCCGGTCGACCGCCTGGATCGCCAGCATCGCGTAGTACTCGTCCTCCGGCAGCTCCAGCCGGGCGAACGAGGCGCCGTCGGGGAAGCTCACCGACAGCACCTCCAGCCAGCTGAACCGGCGCCCCACCAGCACGTTGCGCACCTGCACGCCCGAGGCGTCCGCCCGCACCCTGGGCGTCGCGAACAGCATCGTCGCCCCGGCGAGCAGCAGTCCGATGAACACCATGGCGACCTGGTCGGACCGCTGGAAGATCACGCCGGTGTCCGAGCCGCGCAGCAGGATCGCCACGACCACGAACACCGCCAGCAGCACGACCGCCAGCACCGCCGACATCCACGTCGCCCGGTGCGGCCGGAACACCACGGCCTCCGACTTCTCCGCCACGGCTGCGCTCACACGAACTTCCGATCGGTCCACGGCTGCCGCAGCGACCGCAGCACGTGCGCCGCGTCCAGCGCCGCCTGCGTGGCCTCGCGGCCCTTGTCCTCCTTCGACCCGGGCAGCCCGGACCGGTCCAGCGCCTGCTGCTCGGTGTCGCAGGTCAGCACCCCGTTGCCGACGGGCGTGCCCTCGTCCAGCGCGACCCGCGTCAGGCCGGCCGTCACCGCGTCGCACACGTACTCGAAGTGCGGCGTGCCGCCGCGGATGACCACGCCGAGCGCGACCACCGCGTCGTGCGTGCGGGCCAGCGCCTGCGCCACCACCGGCAGCTCCACCGCGCCGGCGACGCGCACCACCGTCGGCTCCTCCGACAGCTTCGCCTCGCGCACGGCCTTCAGCGCGTTCTCCAGCAGGGCGTCGGTGATCTTCGCGTGCCACCGCGTCGCCACGATGCCCAGCCGCAGGTTCTCGCACTCGCTCAGGTCGAGCTCGACGTCCGGCCTGCCCTCACCACTCACTGCGAAGCACCGTTCCCGTTCCGTGCCTCCAGGTCGGCGCCGACCTGGTCGAACTCCTCCAGGTTGGACAGGTCGTGGCCCATCCGGTCCCGCTTCGTGCGCAGGTAACGCAGGTTCTCCGGGTTCGGCGAGATCGGCAGCGGCACCCGGCCGGTGACCTTCAGGCCGTAGCCCTCCAGGCCGATCCGCTTCGCCGGGTTGTTCGTCAGCAGCCGCATCGACCGCACACCCAGGTCGCACAGGATCTGCGCGCCCGTGCCGTAGTCGCGGGCGTCCGCGGGCACCCCGAGCGCCAGGTTCGCGTCCACCGTGTCCGCGCCGAGGTCCTGCAGCTGGTAGGCCTGCAACTTGTGCAGCAGCCCGATGCCACGGCCCTCGTGGCCGCGGATGTAGAGCACGACACCCCGGCCCTCGTCGGCGACGATCCGCAGCGCCGCGTCCAGCTGCGGGCCGCAGTCGCAGCGCAGCGAGCCGAACACGTCGCCGGTGAGGCACTCCGAGTGCACCCGCACCAGGATGTCCTCGCCGTCGCCGATCTCGCCGTACACGAACGCGACGTGCTCGATGCCGTCCAGCAGGCTATCGTAACCGACGGCGCGGAACACGCCGGCCTCGAGCGGGATGCGCGCCTCGGCGACCCGCTCGACCTGCTTCTCGTGGCGGCGCCGGTAGGCGATCAGGTCGGCGATCGTGATGATCTGCAGGTCGTGGTCGGAGGCGAACACCTCCAGCTCGTCCCGGCGCGCCATGTCCCCCTCGTCCTTCTGGGAGACGATCTCGCACAGCACGCCCGACGGGTGCAGCCCGGCCATGCGGGCCAGGTCGACGGAGGCCTCGGTGTGCCCGGGGCGGCGCAGCACGCCGCCCTCCTTGGCACGCAGCGGGACCACGTGCCCCGGCCTGCGGAAGTCGCTGGCCTGCGACTTCGGGTCCGCGAGCAGCCGGATCGTGTGCGCCCGGTCGGAGGCGGAGATGCCGGTGGTGATGCCCTCGGCCGCGTCCACCGTGACCGTGTACGCGGTGCCGCGCTGGTCCTGGTTCGTGTGGTACATCGGCGGGAGGTCCAGCCGGTTGCAGTCCTCCTCGGTGAGCGCCACGCAGACGTAGCCCGAGGTGTAGCGCACCATGAAGGCGAGCAGCTCCGGCGTCGCCTTCTCGGCGGCGAAGATCAGGTCGCCCTCGTTCTCGCGGTCCTCGTCGTCGACGACGACCACCGGCCGCCCGGCGGCGATGTCCGCGATCGCCTTCTCGATGCCGGCGACGTCGACCGGCACCCCCGCCCCGCACGGTGTTGCTGCGCTGCTCACGCGTCCTCCTTCGAGCCTGCCCCGGCTCCAGTGTGCTCCGTGCGGCCGGGCAGATGGGGCGTCGCGAGCTTCTCCACGTACTTGGCGAGCACGTCGACCTCGAGGTTCACCGGATCACCCGGCTCGGCACGGCCGAGGGTGGTCAGTTCCAGTGTCGTCGGAATCAGCGCCACGGAGAACTCGTCATTCGTCACACTCGCCACGGTGAGCGAGATGCCGTCGACGGCGATCGAGCCCTTCTCCACGACGTAGCGGGACAGCCCCTCCGGCAGCGCGAACCGGGTCAGCCCGTCCGGATCGCGGGACAGGAACACCCCGGTGCCGTCGACGTGGCCCTGCATGATGTGCCCGCCGAGCCGGTCCCCGACCGCGGTCGCGCGCTCCAGGTTCACCCGGTCACCGACGGCGATCCGGGCCAGCCGGGACCGCTGCAACGTTTCGTGCACCACGTCGACGGTGAACTCGGCGCCGAACACGTCGACGACGGTCAGGCACACCCCGCTGACGGCGATCGAGTCGCCGTGCTTGGCGTCGGAGGTCACCACGGGCCCGCGCACGGTGAGCCGCGCGGCGTTGGGAACCTGCTCGACGGCGGTGATCTCGCCGAGCTCCTCCACAATCCCGGTGAACACTGGCGCGCCCCTCCTTGTCGGTGTCAGTGTGCCGCGCCTGCGCGGGCGGCACGTTCGCGCAGGGCCGCGACGGCCTTGCCGGGGTCTTCCGCGCCGTAGACGGCGGAGCCGGCGACGAAGCAGTCCACGCCGGCCTCGGCGGCCTGCTCGATCGTGTCGGCGTTGATGCCGCCGTCGATCTCCACGACCAGCTTGAGGTGGCCGGTGTCGACGAGGCGGCGCGCGGTGCGGACCTTCTCCAGCACGTCCGGGATGAACGACTGGCCGCCGAAGCCCGGTTCGACCGACATCACCAGCAGCGTGTCGTAGTGCTTGAGGGTCTCGACGTGGTCCTCCAGCGGGGTGCCCGGCTTGATGGACAGCCCGGCCTTGGCGCCCGCGGCACGCAGGTTCTTCGCCAGCATCACCGGGTCGGCGGCCGCCTCGACGTGCACGGTGACGTTGTAGGCGCCGGCCTCCGCATAGCCGATGGCCCAGCGGTCCGGGTCCTCGATCATCAGGTGGCAGTCCAGCGGGATGTCCGTGGCCGTCAGCAGCGACTGCACGACCGGCAGGCCCAGCGTCAGGTTGGGCACGAAGTGGTTGTCCATGACGTCCACGTGGACCCAGTCGGCCCTGGTGTCGCCGCCACCGGCGACGGCGTGGATCTCCTCGCCCAGACGGGCGAAGTCGGCGGACAGGATGCTGGGCGCGATGAGAGGTCGGTGGGCCACGGTTACGGAGTGTAGATCGTGCGTCCGCGCGCCCGTGGCCCCACTCATCCTGTGGACGCGGGCAGCAGGTCCAGGATCTCCGACCAGGGCTTGCCGTACTCCAGCCGCCGCACCCGCACGCCCGCCTCGGCGAGGGTGTCCAGGTGCCGCCGCCAGGCCGGGTGCCGGAACCGGGCGTCCTGCACCTGGTATCCGACGATGATCGTCACGGCCGGATCGCCGAGCACGTCACCCAGGACGGTGAGGGCCTGGTTGTCGGCGATGCCCAGCGCGAGCTTGGCGACCGAGTTGGCCGACGCCGGCGCGAACAGGAAGACCGGCGGGTCCGGGTGCGGGCGCGGCTCGCCGGGCAGCCGCGAGGCGGCGCGGACCGGCAGGTCGGTCAGCGCGGCCAGCGGCTCGAGTTCACCGGCCGCGTCCAGCCAGCGGTGCGCGGTCGGCGTGAGGGTGATCGCGAGCCGGTGGCCGCGGGCGGCGGCGGGCGCGGCCAGCTCGGCGCGGAACCGGGTGTCCAGTCCCCCGCACGAGCTGCCGATCAGGCCGAGGACGGTCACGGCTTGCGCAGCACGGCGCAGAACATCGCGTCCGTGCCGTGCCGGTGCGGCCACAGCTGCACGTACGGCCCGTCGCCGAGCTGGGGCACGCCGGGGAAGAACTCGCGCGCGTCCAGCACCTCGGCCTTGCTGCGGCGGGCGATCTCGCCGACGACGCCCTCGGTCTCGGCCAGGTGCGGCGAGCAGACGACGTAGGCCACCACGCCACCGGAGCGGGTGAGGTCCAGCGCCGAGGTGAGCAGCTCGCCCTGCAGCCTGGTCAGGTCCGGCACGTCGGAGGGCTTGCGCCGCCACCGCGCCTCGGGGCGGCGGCGCAGCGCGCCCAGGCCGCTGCACGGCGCGTCGACCAGGACGCGGTCGAAGCCGGGTTCCAGGCCGGGGTCGCGGCCGTCGGCGACGTGCACGGTGACCGGCAGGCCCTCGGTCGCCTGCTCGACGAGCTTCGCGCGGTGCGGAGCCTGCTCGACGGCGTCCACGTGCGCGCCCTGGGTCGCGGCGAGCGCGCCGAGCATCCCGGCCTTGCCGCCGGGGCCCGCGCACAGGTCGAGCCAGCGCTCGTCGGCACCCTCCAGCGGCACCCGGGTGAGCGCGACCGCGCACAGCTGGCTGCCCTCGTCCTGCACCACCGCGAGGCGTTCCCGGATCGGCTCCGAGTCGCCGGGGTCGCCCGCGCCCGCGGGCAGGTGCACGCCGTAGGGCGAGTACGGGGCGACGTCGCCGCCGGTGATGGCGGCCAGCTCGTCGGCGCTGATCTCACCGGGCCGTGCGGCCAGGTGGACGGCGGGACGGGCGTCGTCGGCCTCCAGCGCCGCCTGCAGGTCGTCGCCCTTGTCGCCGAGCGCCTCGGCGAACGCGCGCGCCACCCACCGCGGGTGGGCGGTGCGCATCGCGAGGTGCCCGATCGGGTCCTTGTCGCGGTCCGGGGTCAGCTCCGCCATCCACGCGTCCTCGTCCTTCTCCGAGACGCTGCGCAGGACGGCGTTGACGAACCCGGCGACGTGCGAGCCGGCGTCGGCGCGGGCCAGGTCGACGGTCGAGGTGACCGCGGCGTGCTCCGGGATGCGGGTGCGCAGCAGCTGGTAGGCGCCGAGGCGGAGGCAGTCCAGGACCGGTCCGTCGACCTTGTCCAGGGGCCGGTCCAGGCACGCGGCGAGGATCGCGTCGAGCGTGCCCTGGGCGCGGGAGGCGCCGTAGGCGAGCTCGGTGGCCAGCGCGGCGTCCCGGCCGGACAGCCGGTTGCGGCGCAGCATGTCGGGCAGCACGAGGTTGGCGTAGGCGTCGCGCTGGCGGACGGCGCGCAGCACCTCCAGCGCGACGCGGCGCGCCGGGTCCTCGGCCGGTGGGCGGCGGGGGCCCTGTTTGCGGGGCGCCGGTCGGCCGCGCTGGGGCCGGGCAGGCCTGGGCTCGTTCATGACAGCCGTTCTCCTTGCTCGATGCGGGTGCCGCGGGCCCAGTCGGTGGCCGCCATGCGTTTCTTGCCCTGCGCCTGGACCTCGCCCAGCCGCACCGGTTTCGTCGCCGTGCCCGCCAGGACGCGCTTGCGCTCGACGCGCAGCTCGCCGGGCGCCAGCGGGGGCTCGTCGACGATCGTGACCGGGCCGAGCTTGAAGCGTTCGCCGCGGAACTCGGTCCACGCGCCCGGATCCGGCGTGACCGAGCGGATCAGGCGGTCGACCGCGGCGGCCGGGTCGGTGAACGTGACGCGCGCGTCCTCGACGCTGACCTTCGGGGCGTAGGTGACGCCGTCGGCGGGCTGGGGCACCGCCTGGACCTCGCCGTCCTCGATGCCGTCCAATGTGGACGCCAGGAGGCGGGCGCCGGAGACCGCGAGGCGGTCCAGGAGGGCGCCCGCGGTGTCGTCGCCGGCGATCTTCTCGGTGACCACGCCGAAGACCGGGCCCGCGTCGAGTTCCTTGACGATGCGGAAGGTGGACGCGCCGGTGATCTCGTCGCCGGCGCGGATGGCGGCCTGCACCGGCGCCGCGCCGCGCCACGCGGGCAGCAGCGAGAAGTGCAGGTTGATCCAGCCGTGCCGCGGGATGTCGAGGGTGCGCTGCGGCAGGAGCGCCCCGTAGGCGACGACAGGGCACGCGTCGGGGGCGAGTTCGGTCAGGCGCCGCAGGAAATCCGGGTCGCCGGCCTTGGGCGGGGTGAGGACCTCGATGCCGTGTTCGTCGGCGAGGGCGCCGACGGGTGAGCGCAGCAGCTTGCGGCCCCGGCCCGCGGGCGCGTCGGGCCGCGTGACGACGGCGACGACCTCGTGCCGCGGCGAGTCGAGGAGCGCGCGCAGCGACGGCACGGCGGGTTCGGGGGTACCGGCGAAGACGAGGCGCATCAACGCACCTCGGCGAGGGGTGTGGAGTGGGTGGGCATCGGAGCCAGTCTAGTGACCGGCCCCGGCGCCCCGCCCGGCCGGATCAGGGCGTCCGGCCCGGGCGGGGGCGAGATCCGCGATCAGGGCGCGGGGTGCACCACCTGCGCCGCTCCCCCGCCGCGGCGCACCGGCTCGGCCGCGGCCAGCCACCGGCCGTCCGGGAGGCGCTCCACCCCCGTCGCGGCGCCGATCTCGGCCGGCGTCGACGAGAACAGCTGGCCCCGTGCCCGCAGGTCGGAGGCCTCCCGCAGCGCGAGGAACGCCGGTTCGACCTGGGCGGGCCCGGAGTTGCGCTGCGAGGCCCGCGGCGCGGCGATCGCCTCCTCCAGCGACAGCCCGCGGTCCAGCCGGCCGAGCAGCACCTGCAGCACCGTCGTGATGATCGACGCGCCACCGGGCGAACCAGTGGCGAGCAGCGGCTTGCCGTGCTCCAGGATGATCGTCGGCGCCATGGACGACCGCGGGCGCTTGCCCGGGCCGGGCAGGTTCGGGTCGGGCACGCCCGGGGTGACCGGGGTGAACGAGAAGTCGGTCAGCTCGTTGTTGAGCAGGAAACCGCGGCCGGGCACCACGATGCCGCTGCCGCCCTCCTGCTCGATCGTCAGCGTGTAGGCGACCACGTTGCCCCACCGGTCGGCGACGGTCAGGTGGGTGGTGTTCTCGCCCTCGTACGGGGTCGGCGCCGCGGTCCCGGCCGCGCACGGCTGCGGGTGGCGCGGGTCCCCGGCGGCGACGGTGCCCTCCGCCGCGCGGGACGGGTCGATCAGGCACGCGCGGCTGTCCGCGAACCGCTGGCTGAGCAGCTCCCGCGCGGGCACGTCGACGAACGCCGGGTCGCCGATCCACCGGTTGCGGTCGGCGAACGCGAGACGGCTCGCTTCCAGGAAGTGGTGCAGGTAGTCGGCCTCGCCGAACCGGGCGACGTCGAAGTTCTCCAGGATGTTCAGCGCCTCGCCCACGGTCAGCCCGCCGGAGGACGGCGCGGGCATGCCGTAGACGTCGAGGCCGCGGTAGCGCGTGCGGGTGGGTTCGCGCTCCACCGTGCGGTAGGCGGCGATGTCGTCGGTGGTCAGCTTGCCGGGCCGGACGTTGAGCCCGGCGGCCGGATCGACCGGCGGCTGCTGCACGGTCGCCGCGATCTCCTCGGCGATCGGGCCGCGGTAGAGCGCGCGCACGCCCTGGCGCGCCAGCGTCTCGTAGGTCGCAGCCAGGTCCGGGTTGGCGAACGTGCTGCCGACCGCGGGCGGCGCGCCCCCGGGCAGGTACAGCTCGCGGGTGCTCGGGAACGCCGAGAAGCGCTGCGCGTTGTTGGCGATCTGCGTGTGGAAGGTCTGGTCCACGGTGAAGCCGTCGCGGGCCAGGCGGGCGGCGGGGCGCAGCACCTGGTTCAGCGACCGGGTGCCCCACTTGCGCAGCGCGTCCTGCCAGGTGGCCGGCGTGCCGGGCACGCCGACGGACAGGCCGCTGGTGACGGCCTCGGCGAACGGGATCGGCTGCCCGTTTTCGACGAAGAGGTTTTCGTCGGCGCTGGCGGGCGCGGTCTCGCGGCCGTCGAGGGTGTGGACCTGGCGGGTGCGGGCGTCGTAGTAGACGAAGAACCCGCCGCCGCCGATGCCGGCGGAGAAGGGGTCGGTGACGCCGAGGGCCGCGGCGGTGGCGACGGCCGCGTCCACCGCGTTGCCGCCTTCGGCCAGCACCCTGGTGCCGATCGCGGTGGCGTCGGCGTCGATGCTGGCGACCGCGCCGCCGAACCCGGTGGCGACCGGCTGTTTCGGTGGGGCCTCTTCGGCGTACGCGACGCCGGGGGCGAGCAGGACCGCACTGACGAGAACCGCGAAAGCACGCAGAGTCCGCATTTTCCGCAGTCTGCCCGGTTCCGCGCCCGCGCTCAACCGGAGCAGGGCAGGATGATCACCGTGTCCAGGATCAGCGCCGGCGAAGCGATCGGCTCCCTCATCGCGATCGTGTTCGGCCTCGTGTTCGTGCTCGTCAACAGCGGCGGGCTCGCCGCGCCGTGGCCGCTGGTGCTCCGGATCGCCGCCGCGGTGGTGGCGGTGGCGTTGTTCGCGCTGCTGGCGCGGCGCGGGAAGCCGGTGGGCGGCGCGGGCACGACGTTCTTCGGCCGGCACCGGTTCTGGCTGATCGTCGCGGCCGAGGTGGTGGCGCTGTTCGGCGGGTTGTTCGTGATCAACGGCGTGCTCGGGCACGGCGAAGCGGGTGTCGCGTGGATCGCCGTGGTGGTCGGGGTGCACTTCGTCGCGATGGGGCGGGCGTTCCGGCTCGCCCGGTTCGTGACGCTGGGCGGGGCCATGACGGTGCTCGGGGTGGCCGGGTTCGTGCTCGCCGCCATGAGCGCGAGCGCGGCGGTGATCGGCCTGGTGGCGGGTGTGCTGTCCGGCTTCGCGTTGTTCGCCGCGGCCGGTCACGCGCTCGCCCCTAGATGAGTAATTCCGATCTCGGTCAGTGGTCGTAGGCGATCAGGGATCGGGTGGTGGGGTTGGCTGGTGGCGCGGTTGTGCCAGATGGCGGCGGTGAGCGCGAGGAGGCGTTGTGCGATGCGGGCGGCGACTCCTTCGATGGTGCGGCCGCCGTGTAGTTCGAGGTCGAGTTGGCCTTTGAGGCTGGCGTTGACCGATTCGATGAGATGGCCGACCGGTTTGAGCAGGTGCTGGGCCGGGTGCGGGATGCGGTTGCGGTAGGACGGTCGCCGCAGTCGCACTCCGCGGTCGGTCAGGTAGGTGCCCAGTTCTTGGGAGACGTAGCCCTTGTCGGCCAGGATGAGCAGGTCAGTCCTCACAAACTGATCTTGAACACCCTTCACCCATCTCCACACACCACCCAGGGTTAGGACTTACTCATCTAGATGAGGGCCAGCGGGTCCAGCTGGATCCGCACCGCCGCGGTTTCCTTGCGTGCGGCCCGCGCGGCCTGCGCCGAGGCCAGGCAGGACGCCAGCGCCCGCCCGTCCGCGCGGGGCACGCGGATCAGCGCCCGCTCCCGCTCGGAGCGGCCCTCCTCGTCCGGCTCGGTCAGCGGCACCGGCCCGAGGACCTCCGCGGACGGCGGCAGCTCCGTCTCCGCGAGCAGCGCGGCCACCGCCTCCGGCGTGCCTTCCACGCTCGCCATCCGCACCGCGGGCGGGAAGCCCAGTTCGCGGCGCTCGGCCAGTTCCCGCTCGGCGTGCCAGGCCGGGTCCCAGCGGACCAGTGCCTGCACCGGCGCGAGCGGGGCCTCCGCGCCGACGACGACCCGGCCGCCCGCCGACGACGGCCGCACCAGCGCCGCCGCCGCCATCCAGCGCCGCAGCGTCTCCTCCGCCGCCCGCAGGTCCTGCCGCCCCAGCAGCGCCCAGCCGTCCAGCAGCAGCGCCGCGCCGTAGCCGCCCTCGGCCACCGGCTCGGCCCCGGGCGTGGACACGACCAGCGCCGGCCGCCCGGGCACGGACGCCAGCACCTCCCGCGCGCCCGAGGTGCGCACCGGCACGCCCGGGAACGCCCGGCCCAGCTCTTCCGCGGTCCGCTTCGCGCCGACCACCACCGCCCGCAGCCGCGCGGAACCGCAGGCCGGGCACCGGAAGTGCGCCTCGGGGGTGCCGCACCAGCGGCAGCTCGGCGGGTGCGCCACGTCGGCCCCCGCCCCGCCCGGCAACCCGAGCGGGCCGGCGCAACGGCGGCAGTGCGCGGGCGTCCGGCACTGCCCGCACGCCAGCGCGGGCACGTAACCGCGCCGGGGCACCTGCACCAGCACGGGCGCGCCGGCCGACAACGACTGCCGCGCGGCCTCGAACGCCACCGAGGGCAGCCGGGCCACGCGCGCGGCCTCGTCGCGCGCCACGTCGAAGTCCTCGCCGACCGGGGTCACGCGCGGCGCGGCCTTCCGCAGCTCGTCGCGGGATCCGACGATCGGGTGCGCCCACCGCGTCTCGACCAGCAGCTGGGCCTCCGCGGTGCGGGCGAACCCGCCCGCGACGAACGACGCGCCCTGCGCGTGGGCCCGCAGCGCGAGCACGTCCCGCACCTGCGGGTACGGCATGTGCGGGTCGACGTGCAGGTCGTCGCCGTCGTCCCACACCACGAACAGCCCCGGGTCGGCGACCGGGGCGAACATCGCCGCGCGGGTGCCGACCACGATCGGCACCGACCCGCGTGACACCGCCAGCCACCGCCGGTACCGCTCGGCCGGCCCAGTATCGGCGGACAACGCGACCACGGCGTCCGCACCGGCGATCCGCACGCACGCGTCGTGCACGCGCGTCAGGTCGCGGTGGTCCGGCACGACCAGCAGCGCGCCGCGCCCGCTCGCGGCGGCGAGGGCCGCGAGTTCGGCCAGCCGCGCGGGCCAGTCCTCCCCCGGCAGCGCCTGCCACACGGCGTGGGCCTGCCGGGCGGCGCGCAGCGCGTCGGTGAACGACCCGCCGAACTGGTACCGCTGCCACGCCTGCGCCGAGGGCGCCTCGGTCACCTCGGCGCGCTCACGGGCGGGCTCGGACTCGGCCTTGGCGTGCCGGGGCGGGATGGCCAGCCGGAGCACGTCCATGAGGGTGCCGCCGTAGTGGTCGGCGACGCGGCGGGCCAGCCCGTAGAGGGTCGGCGACAGGACCGGCTCGGGCGAGGTGACCCGCTCCAGGAACGCCAGCCGCCCCTTGTGCTCGGTGGTGGACGCGCGCTCGACGAGGAACCCGTCGACCAGCTGCCCGGCGAACCGCACCCGCACGCGGCAGCCGGGCACCGCGTCGGCGTCGAGCTTGTCCGGCACCTGGTAGTCGAAGGTGCGGTCCAGGTGCGCGAGCGGCACGTCCACCACGATGCGTGCGACGGGATCCTTCTCCGCCGGCTTCTGCTGCCCCTTCCGGGACGCCGGACGCTTCGCCGCGGCCCGTTTCGGGGACGCGGGCAGGTCCCAGAGCGCGTCGGAAGAGGTCACGCTTGTTCTCTACCAGACACGCCCCGGGGCCTCAGGCCCCGGCGAGGGACCGTAGCGCCTCGGCGCGGTCGGTGTTCTCCCAGGGCAGCTTGACGTCGGTGCGGCCGAAGTGGCCGTACGCGGCCGTCGCGGCGTAGATGGGGTGCAGCAGGTCCAGGTCGCGGATGATCGCGGCCGGGCGCAGGTCGAACACCTCGGTGATCGCGGCCTGGATCTTGGCCGGGTCGACCGTCTCGGTGCCGAAGGTCTCCACGAACAGGCCGACCGGCGAGGCCTTGCCGATCGCGTAGGCGACCTGCACCTCGACCCGCCCGGCCAGACCGGCGGACACGACGTTCTTGGCGACCCAGCGCATCGCGTAGGCCGCGGAGCGGTCCACCTTCGACGGGTCCTTGCCGGAGAAGGCGCCACCGCCGTGGCGGGCCATGCCGCCGTAGGTGTCGACGATGATCTTGCGGCCGGTCAGCCCGGCGTCACCCATCGGGCCGCCGATGACGAACCGGCCGGTCGGGTTGACCAGCAGCTTCACGTCGCTGTGGTCGAGCTCGATCTCGTTCAGCTCGGGCATCACGACCTGCTCGCGCACGTCGACGCCGAGCATGGTGTCCAGGTCGATGCCGTCGGCGTGCTGGGTGGACACCACGACGGTGTCCAGCCGCACCGGCTGGTCGCCCGCGTACTCGATGGTGACCTGGGTCTTGCCGTCCGGGCGCAGGTAGGGCAGCACACCGTCCTTGCGCACGCGGGCCAGGCGGCGGGACAGCCGGTGGGCCAGCGCGATCGGCAGCGGCATCAGCTCGGGCGTGTCGGAGCACGCGTAGCCGAACATCAGGCCCTGGTCGCCGGCGCCCTGCCGGTCGATCTCGTCGATGGCGTTCTCGACGCGCGACTCGTAGGCGGTGTCCACGCCCTGCGCGATGTCCGGGGACTGCGCGCCGATGGCGACGTTCACGCCGCAGGAGTTGCCGTCGAAGCCCTTGGCCGAGGAGTCGTAGCCGATGTCGAGGATCCGCTCGCGCACGATCGTCGGGATGTCGGCGTAGGCCTCGGTGGTCACCTCGCCTGCGACGTGCACCTGGCCGGTGGTGATCAGCGTCTCCACCGCGACGCGGGAGCGCGGGTCCTTGGCGAGGAGGGCGTCCAGGATCGAGTCGCTGATGGCGTCACAGATCTTGTCCGGGTGCCCCTCGGTCACCGACTCCGAAGTGAACAACCTGCGGTTAGACGCGGTCACCACGCTCACATCCCATCAACTCTTCTGTCCCTCCGGCGTCCAGACTAGGCGCGCCGGTCAGTGCCTGATGAATTCCCCGACGGCGTCCCACACCGCGGCGGCCAGTTGCGCTTTGGAGCCCAGCGGGATAGGCCGCTCGGTGCCGTCGGCTGACAGCAGCCAGCCCGCGTTCTCCTCGACCTCGAACGCCCTGCCATCCCCGACGGCGTTCAGAACCAGCAGGTCACAGCCCTTGCGCCGCAGCTTCGCACGGCCGTGGTCGAGTACGCTACCGCGCTCGTCGCCCGTTTCCGCGGCGAAACCGACAATGACCTGTCCTGGCAATCGATTCGTTACCAGTTCCGCGAGAATGTCCGGATTGCGGGAAAGCGTGATGACGGGATCCGGCTGGTCGTCGGTTTTCTTGATTTTGTGGCCGGATCGGTTCGCGGGACGAAAATCAGCGACGGCGGCGGCCATCACGACGACGTCCGCCTCCTTGGCGGCCTCGGTGACGGTGTCGCGCATCTGCTCGGCCGTCGACACGCGGCGCAGCACGGCGCCCGCGGGCTCGGGCAGCTCGACGGTGTGGCCGGCCACCAGCGTGACCTCCGCGCCCCGCTGCGCGGCCACGCGGGCCAGCGCGTAGCCCTGCTTGCCCGACGAGCGGTTGCCCAGGTAGCGGACCGGGTCCAGCGGCTCCCGGGTGCCGCCCGCGGAGACGACGACGCGCAGGCCCTCCAGGTCGCGCGGCAGCGCCGACGGCTGGGCCAGCAGCAGCCGGGCCAGGTCGACGATCTCGGCCGGGTCGGCCAGCCGTCCCTTGCCGGTGTCGGCGCCGGTGAGGCGTCCCGCGGCGGGTTCGGTCACCACGGCGCCCCTGGACCGCAGCAGCGCCACGTTGTCCCGGGTGGCCGGGTGCTCCCACATCTCGGTGTGCATCGCCGGGAAGAAGACGACCGGGCAGCGCGCGGTGAGCAGCGTGCCGGTGAGCAGGTCGTCGGCGCGGCCCTGGGCCGCGCGGGCCATCAGGTCCGCGGTCGCCGGGACGACCAGCACCAGGTCCGCTTCCTTGCCGATGCGGACGTGCTGCACCTGGTCCACCTCGGTGAACACGCCGGTGTGCACGGGGTGGCCGGACAGCGCCTCGAAGGTGGCCGCGCCGACGAACTTCAGCGCGGCCTCCGTGGGCACCACGCGGACGTCGTGACCGGACTCGGTCAGCCCGCGCAGCACCTCACACGCCTTGTAGGCGGCGATCCCGCCGCCCACACCGAGCACGACGCGAGGTTTACTCACCCTCGGTGTGCTCGAGCAGGCCGGCGTGGATCTCGCGCAGCGCAATCGACAGCGGCTTCTCGCGCGGGCCCGGCTCCACGAGCGGGCCGACGTACTCGAGCAGCCCCTCGCCGAGCTGGGCGTAGTAGTCGTTGATCTGGCGAGCGCGCTTCGCGGCGTAGATCACCAGCGCGTACTTCGAGCTGACCTTGGCCAGGAGGTCGTCGATCGGCGGGTTGGTGATGCCTTCGAGTTCCTCGCCGTAAATGCCGAGCGATGCGGTCACGCGCCTATGCTCCTGAGTTCTCTTCGTGAAGTCGGTGGTCTCCCCGCAGCAAGTCTAACAACTGCCGCGCGGCTTCCCCGACGTCGGCGTTCACCAGCCGCACGTCGAATTCACCCGCCGCCGCGAGCTCGCGCTCCGCTTCGGCCAGCCGGGCGTTGACAGCGGCCTCCTCCTCGGTGCCGCGGCCCTTGAGCCTGCCGACCAGCTCGTCCCAGGACGGCGGCATGAGCATGACCAGCCTGGCGTCGGGCATGGCGGCGCGCACCTGGCGCGCCCCCTGCAGCTCGATCTCCAGTACGGCCGGCCTGCCCTCGGCCAGTGCCCGCTCGACCGGTTCCCGGGGCGTGCCGTAGCAGTTGCCGGTGAACTCGGCGTGTTCGAGCAGCTCGCCCGCGGCGACCATCTTGTCGAACATCGCCCGGTCGATGAAGTGGTAGTGGACCCCGTCGACCTCGTCCGGGCGGGGTGGCCGCGTGGTGACCGAGACACTGAAGTAGATGTCCGGGTCCAGCCGGCGCAGCGCGCCGACCACGCTGGACTTCCCGACCCCGGACGGGCCGGAGACGACCGTGAGCCGGCTCCGGGACCCCTGGTGCGCCTGGCCCGGAACCGGCTCACGGTGCGACGCCGGGCCGGCATGCCCGCCGGCCCCGGTGACGCGGTCGCTGCCGGTGTCGCTCACTCGCCGCTGAACTCGGCCAGCAGCGCCTTGCGCTGCCGGTCACCAAGGCCGCGCAGCCGCCGGCTCGGTGCGATCTCCAGGCGCTCCATGGTCTGCTGAGCGCGCACCTTGCCGACGCCGGGGAGGGCTTCGAGCAGGGCGGAGACCTTCATCTTGCCGAGAACCTCGTCCTCGTCGGCCTGCTTCAGCACGTCGGTGAGCGTGGTGCCGCCTCGCTTGAGGCGCTCCTTCAGCTCAGCGCGGGCACGACGAGCGGCAGCGGCCTTCTCCAGCGCCGCCTTGCGCTGTTCCTCGGTCAGCTGGGGAAGTGCCACGTTTTCCTCCGTAGTACTCAAAATTCTGGGTGGGTGACGCGACGGTACCCACCCCGCGCCACCGGCCACAATGCGGGGGGTGGTCGCTCGGTTCCTGGACAGGGACCTGATATTGGCGCTATCCGGTCAGACTCGCCTGCGTGCGGCGCACCGCGTCGCGCAGCGCGACGGGGTCCGGACCGTGCCTGAGAACGTCCCTGGACGACGCGGGCAGCACCCCCGGCAGGTCCGCACCGAAGAGGCGGCGAAGATCGTCCACGGTGGCTCCCTGGGCCCCGAAACCGGGCGCCAGGACCGGCCCGTTCAGCCCGGTCAGGTCGAGCTCGCCGGGCTCGATCGTGGCCCCCACGACGACGCCGACGTCGCCGAGGGAGGCGGCGCCGGCGTTGCACCGGGCCGCCTCGTCCACAATCGACTGCGCGACGGTCTTCCCGTTGGCCAGCAAGGCGTTCTGCAGCCCGCCGGCCTCCGGGTTGGAGGTGCGGGCGAGCACGAACAGGCCCTCGCCGGCGCCCAGGGCGGGCGCCAGCGAGCCGAACCCGAGGTAGGGCGAGACGGTGATCGCGTCGGCGCGGATCGGGGCCGCGTCGCCGAGGTAGGCCGCCGTGTAGGCGGCCATCGTCGACCCGATGTCGCCCCGCTTGACGTCCAGCAGGACGAGCGCGCCGCGGTCCCGGGCGTGCTCGACCACGCGGGCCAGTACGGCCACCCCGGGCGGCCCGTAGGCCTCGAAGAAGGCCGACTGGGGCTTGACCACGGAGACCTCCTCGGCGAGGACGTCAACCGCCGTCAGCGCGAACTTCTCCAGCCCGCCCGGGTCCCGGTCCAGGCCCCACGCGTCGAGCAGGCCGGGGTGGGGGTCGATCCCCGCGCACAGGTTCCCGCGCGCGGCGACCGCCTCCACCAGCCGGGCGCCGAAGCCCGTCACGCTCACGACTTGGCCCGCAACGCCGCCTGCAGGTCCTGCAGCGACCGGACGCCGATGTCGCCCCGGATCAGGGCCTCGATGCCGTGCACGGCCGCCGCGGCGCCCTGCACCGTGGTGATGCACGGGATGTCCCGCGACACCGCCGCGGTGCGGATCTCGTAGCCGTCGATGCGCGGGCCGCTGTTGCCGTACGGGGTGTTGATCACCATGTCCACGCCGCCGGAGGCGATCACCTCGACCACGTTCGGCTCGTCAGGCGCGCTGCCCTCGGAGTACTTGCGCACGACCGTGCTGGGGACGCCGTTGCGCCGCAACACCTCGGCGGTGCCGGAGGTCGCGAGGATCTCGAACCCGAGGTCGGCCAGCCGCTTGACCGGGAACACCAGCGCCCGCTTGTCGCGGTTGGCGACCGAGACGAACACCTTGCCCGAGGTGGGCAGCGACCCGTAGGCCCCGGCCTGGGACTTCGCGAACGCCTCGCCGAAGGAGGTGTCCACGCCCATGACCTCGCCGGTGGACTTCATCTCCGGCCCGAGCAGCGAGTCCACGCCCTTGCCCTCCGGCGTGCGGAAGCGGTGGAAGGGCAGGACCGCCTCCTTGACCGCGACCGGCGCGTCGATGGGCAGGTGCCCGCCGTCGCCCTCGGCGGGCAGGATGCCGCGGGCACGCAGGTCCTTGATCGAGGAGCCGGTCATGATCAGCGAGGCCGCCTTGGCCAGCTGCACCCCGGTCGCCTTGGACACGAACGGCACGGTGCGGCTGGCGCGCGGGTTGGCCTCCAGGACGTAGAGCACGTCGTCCTTGAGCGCGTACTGCACGTTGAGCAGGCCGCGCACGCCGACGCCGCGGGCGATCGCCTCGGTGGAGGCGCGCACCGCCTCGACGTCCTGGCGGCCCAGCGTGATCGGCGGCAGCGCGCACGAGGAGTCGCCGGAGTGGATGCCGGCCTCCTCGATGTGCTCCATGACGCCGCCGAGGTACAGCTCCTCGCCGTCGAACAGGGCGTCCACGTCGATCTCGATGGCGTCGTCGAGGAACCGGTCGACCAGCACCGGGTGCTCGGGCGTGACCTCGGTGGCGCGCTGGATGTAGCCGGCCAGGGAGGCCTCGTCGTAGACGATCTCCATGCCGCGGCCGCCGAGCACGTAGGAGGGCCGCACCAGGACCGGGTAGCCGATCTCGTCGGCGATCCGCTTGGCGCCCTCGAACGAGGTCGCGGTGCCGTACTTCGGGGCGGGCAGGCCCGCGCCCATCAGCACGTCGCCGAACGCGCCGCGGTCCTCGGCCAGGTTGATCGCCTCGGGCGAGGTGCCCACGATCGGCACGCCCGCGTCGGCGAGGCGCTGCGCCAGCTTCAGCGGGGTCTGCCCGCCGAGCTGGACGATCACGCCGGCCACGGTGCCCGAGCGCTGCTCGGCGTAGACGACCTCGAGCACGTCCTCGAAGGTCAGCGGCTCGAAGTAGAGGCGGTCGGAGGTGTCGTAGTCGGTGGACACCGTCTCCGGGTTGCAGTTGACCATGACGGCCTCGAACCCGGCCTCGCGCAGCGCCAGCGCGGCGTGCACGCACGAGTAGTCGAACTCGATGCCCTGGCCGATGCGGTTCGGCCCGGAGCCCAGGATGAGCACCTTCGGCTTGTCCGGCTGCGCGGTGACCTCGGACTCGGCCGCGGGGTCGGACTCGTAGGCCGAGTAGTGGTACGGCGTCTTGGCGGCGAACTCGGCCGCGCAGGTGTCCACCGTCTTGTACACCGGCCGCACACCGAGGCGGTGGCGCAGCGCGCGCACGCCGTCCTCGCCGGCCAGCTCCGGCCGCAGGGCGGCGATCTGCTGGTCGGACAGGCCGACGCGCTTGGCCTCGCGCAGCAGCGGCGCGTCCAGCACCGGGGCGTCGCGCACCTCGGCGCCGACCTCGCCGATCAGCGCGATCTGGTCGATGAACCACGGGTCGATGCCGCTGGCCTCGTGCACCTGCTGGACGGTCGCGCCCAGGCGCAGGGCCCGCTCGACCGCGTAGAGGCGGCCGTCGTGCGGGGTGCGCAGCGCTTCCAGGGTGTTCTCCAGCGTGGCGCCCTCGGGGTCCGGGGTGGTCCAGAACCCGGACGCCTTGGTGTCGATCGAGCGCAGCGCCTTGCCCAGCGCCTCCGGGAAGCTGCGGCCCAGGGCCATCGCCTCGCCGACGCTCTTCATCGTGGTGGTCAGCATCGGGTCGGCGCCGGGGAACTTCTCGAACGCGAACCGCGGCACCTTGACCACGACGTAGTCCAGGGTCGGCTCGAACGAGGCCGGGGTCTCGCCGGTGATGTCGTTGCGGATCTCGTCCAGCGAGTAGCCGATGGCCAGCTTCGCGGCGATCTTGGCGATCGGGAAGCCGGTGGCCTTCGAGGCCAGCGCGCTGGAGCGGGACACGCGCGGGTTCATCTCGATGACGACCATGCGGCCGTCGCGCGGGTTGATCGCGAACTGGATGTTGCAGCCGCCGGTGTCGACGCCGACCTCGCGCAGCACGGCGATGCCCACGTCGCGCATGTGCTGGTACTCGCGGTCGGTCAGGGTCATCGCGGGCGCGACGGTGACCGAGTCGCCGGTGTGCACGCCCATCGCGTCGATGTTCTCGATCGAGCAGATCACCACGACGTTGTCGTGGCGGTCGCGCATCAGCTCGAGCTCGTACTCCTTCCAGCCGAGCACGCTCTCCTCGATGAGCACCTCGGTGACCGGAGACTCGGCGAGGCCGATCGAGGCCAGCCGCTCCAGCTCCTCGTCGGTGTGCGCCATGCCGGAGCCGAGGCCGCCCATGGTGAACGAGGGCCGGATGACGACCGGCAGGCCCAGCTCGGCGACGGTCTCGCGGACCTCGTCCATCGAGTGGCACACGCGGCTGCGCGGGACGTCGCCGCCGATGGCGCGGACGATGTCCTTGAACTTCTGCCGGTCCTCGCCGCGCTGGATCGCGTCGATGTCGGCGCCGATCAGCTCGACGCCGTACTTCTCCAGCACGCCGCGCTCGTGCAGGGCGACGGCGGTGTTCAGCGCGGTCTGCCCGCCCAGGGTGGCCAGCAGGGCGTCCGGGCGCTCGGCCGCGATGACCTTCTCCACGAAGTCCGGCGTGACCGGCTCGATGTAGGTCGAGTCGGCGAACTCCGGGTCGGTCATGATCGTGGCCGGGTTGGAGTTGACCAGCGAGACCCGCAGGCCCTCCTCGCGCAGCACCCGGCAGGCCTGCGTGCCCGAGTAGTCGAACTCGGCGGCCTGGCCGATGACGATCGGGCCGGATCCGATGACGAGCACGTGCTCGATGTCTGTACGTTTCGGCATCAGCGGCTCTTCTTCTCCATCAGGGTCACGAACTCGTCGAACAGCGGCGCGGCGTCGTGCGGGCCCGCGGCCGCCTCGGGGTGGTACTGCACCGAGAAGGCGGGCACGTCGGCGCAGCGCACGCCCTCGACCGTGTCGTCGTTGGGGCAGTAGTGGCTGACCTGCGCGGCGCCGAACGGCGACTCGAACCGCTGACCCGGCTCACCCTCCAGGGCGAAGCCGTGGTTCTGCGCGGTGATCGCCACCCGGCCGGTCTCCACGTCGATCACCGGGATGTTGATGCCCCGGTGGCCGTAGCGCATCTTGTAGGTGCCCAGCCCCAGCGCGCGGCCGAGGATCTGGTTGCCGAAGCAGATGCCGAACAGCGGGATCTCGCGGCGCAGGACCTCCTCGGTCAGCGCGACCGCGTGGTCCTGGGTGGCCGGGTCGCCCGGGCCGTTGGACAGGAACACCCCGTCCGGCTCGACGGCCAGCAGCTCGTCCAGCGAGCTGGTCGAGGGCAGCACGTGCAGCTCGATGCCGCGGCGGCTCATCTGGCGCGGCGTGTTGGACTTGATGCCCAGGTCCAGCGCGGCGACACGGAAGCGGCGCTCGCCCTCAGGGGCGACCACGTACGGCTGCTTCGTGGTGACCTCGCCGGCCAGGTCGGCGCCCTTCATCGGCGGGCTGGCCAGCACCTGAGCGGTCATGGCCTCCTCGGTGTCCAGCGCGTCGCCGGAGAACACGCCGGCCCGCATCGCGCCCCGCTCGCGCAGGTGGCGGGTCAGGGTGCGGGTGTCGACGCCGCTGATGCCGACCACGCCCTGGCGCGCCAGCTCCTCGTCGAGGGTGCGGCGGGACCGCCAGTTCGACGGGGTCCGGGCCGGGTCGCGCACGACGTAGCCGGACACCCAGATGCGGGCGGACTCGTCGTCCTCGTCGTTCCAGCCGGTGTTGCCGATCTGCGGCGCGGTCTGCACCACGATCTGGCGGTGGTAGGACGGATCGGTCAGCGTCTCCTGGTAGCCGGTCATGCCGGTGCAGAACACGGCCTCGCCCAGCGTGCGGCCCTGGGCGCCATAGGCCGATCCGCGGAACACCCGCCCGTCCTCCAGCACCAATGCGGCCGGTGTCCTGGTGCCCACGGTCACTGGGCCCCTCCCTTGATCTCTCGTTCGGACAAGCTTTCGATCCACTGTGGATAGACGTCGAGGTCGTCGCCGCGGAAGCCGGTGTCCAGCTCCTTGTCGCCGAGCCGCCAGGTGATGACGATGAGGCTGTTGGTGCCCATCACCTTCCCGGCGATCCCGCTCGCGCGCTTGACCTCCACAATGGACTCGCGCGGGATGAAGAACCCGGGCGCGCCGGCCCGGTCGACCTCCACGCCCTCGCGGTAGAGCCGCAGCACCGCCCGCCCGCGCAGGCCGACGCCGCGCGTGACGATCCGGTCCTGCCAGTCGCCGGCCGTGGTGGTGCTCACGTAGAGCCCCTTGTTCGCCGGCAGCAGCTCCTCCCCCGGCTCGGCGGGGGTCTGCGGGAACGGCGGCAGCTGCGCGCTCTGCGAGCGCGCGCGGCGCCGCCAGCTTCGTCGCATGGCCCAGAGCCCGAGCAGGAAGCAGGCGAACACCAGCAGGGTGAGCAGCAACCGTTCCATCAGCAGATCTTCCCTTCGCGGGCCGTCACGCGCCCGCGCAGCAGCGTCGCGGTCACCACGGCGGGCAACCGCATTCCCTCGTACGGGGTGTTGGCGGCGAGGCTGGCCAGCTCCGCCCCCCGCACGGTCCATTGTGCGCCCGGGTCGACCAGCGCGAGGTTGGCCGGTTCCCCGACGGCGAGCGGTCGTCCCTGGTCGGGCAGGCCGGCGATCTCCGCGGGCCGCTCGCTCATGACCTTCGCCACGCCGCGCCAGTCCAGCAGGCCGGTCTCGACCATGGTGGCGGCGACCACGGACAGGGCGGTCTGCAGGCCGAGCATGCCGGGCCGGGCGGCCGACCACTCGCAGTCCTTGTCCTGGGGCGCGTGCGGGGCGTGGTCGGTGGCGACGCAGTCGATGACGCCCTCGGCCAGGGCGGCGCGCAGCTTCTCCACGTCGGCGTCGGTGCGCAGCGGCGGGTTGACCTTGTTCACCGGGTCGTAGGTGGCCAGGCGCTCGTCGGTCAGCAGCAGGTGGTGCGGTGTGACCTCGGCGGACACCCTGGTCCCGCGCTCCTTCGCCCAGCGCAGCACGTCGGCGGTGCCGCTCGTGGAGACGTGGCAGACGTGCAGGCGGGCGCCGGCGTGCTCGGCGAGCAGGCAGTCCCGGGCGACGATCGACTCCTCGGCCGAGGCGGGCCAGCCGGCGTAGCCCAGGCGCGAGGCCTGCTCGCCCTCGTGGGCCTGCGCGCCGACGGTCAGCCGCGGCTCCTCGGCGTGCTGCGCGATCACCACGTCCAGCGCGGTCGAGTACTCCAGGGCCCGGCGCATGATCAACGGGTCGTGCACGCAGTGGCCGTCGTCGGAGAACACCCGCACCCCGGCGGCCGACTTCGCCATCGTGCCCAGCTCGGCCAGCCGCTCCCCCTTCAGGCCGACGGTCACGGCGCCGACCGGGTGCACGTCGACCAGGCCGACCTCGCGGCCGCGGCGCCACACGTGCTCGACGATCACCGAGTTGTCGGCGACCGGGTCGGTGTTGGCCATCGCGAAGACCGCGGTGTAGCCGCCGAGCGCGGCCGCGGCCGAGCCGGTCTCGATGGTCTCGGTGTCCTCGCGGCCGGGTTCACGCAGGTGGGTGTGCAGGTCGACGAAGCCGGGCAGCAGGACCTGGCCGTTCGCCTCGATCACCTCGGCGTCGTCGGGCGCGCTCACGGATCCGATCTCGCTGATCGTTCCGCCGGTGACCAGGACGTCCACCGGGTCGCCCTCGCCGTAGAGCCGGGCGCCCTTGATCAGAACCTGGTTCACTTCGCGTCTTCCTCTCCGGCGAGCAGGTGGTACAGCACGGCCATCCGCACGTGCACCCCGTTGCGGACCTGTTCGGTGATGGCCGCGGACGGCGCGTCGGCGACCGCGGAGGCGATCTCCATGCCGCGCAGCATCGGGCCGGGGTGCAGCACGACCGCGTGTTCGGGCAGCAGCCGCAGCCGCGCCTCGTTGAGGCCGTAGGCGATCGAATACTCCCGCGCGGACGGGAAGAACCCGCCGTGCATTCGCTCGGCCTGCACGCGCAGCATCATCACCGCGTCCAGGGCGGGCAGCTCGGCGTCCAGGTCGTGCGACACGGTGACCGGCAGCGCCCCGACCCCGGCGGGCAGCAGCGTCGGCGGGGCGACCAGGACGACCTCGGCGCCCAGCGCGGACAGCAGGTGGATGTTGGAGCGCGCGACCCGGCTGTGCAGCACGTCGCCGACGATGCCGATCCGCCGGTCCTTGATGCCGCCGAGCCGTTCCCGCAGGGTGGCGGCGTCGAGCAGCGCCTGGGTGGGGTGCTCGTGCATGCCGTCCCCGGCGTTGACGACCGACGTGCCGGTGCCCTCCAGCCAGCCGGCCAGGCGCTGCGCGGCGCCGGAGGCCGGGTGGCGGACGATGACGCAGTCGGCTCCGGCCGCGGACAGGGTCAGCACGGTGTCCCGCAGCGACTCGCCCTTGCCGACCGAGCTGCCGCCCGCCGAGACGTTCACCACGTCGGCGCTCATCCACTTGCCCGCGATCTCGAACGAGACCCGGGTGCGGGTGGAGTTCTCGTAGAACATGGTGATGACCGTGCGGCCGCGCAGGGTCGGCAGCTTGCGGACCTCGCGGCCGAGCAGGGTGCGCTTGAGGCCGTCGGCGGTGTCCAGCACCGCGGTCGCCAGGTCGGGGTCCAGGCCTTCGGTGGCCAGCAGGTGCTTCATGCCTTCGCTTCCCCCTCGCGCAGCAGCACCGCGTCACGCCCATCCACTTCGGACAGCAGGACGGCGACGTCTTCGGCGCGTGCGGTCGGGATGTTCTTGCCCACGTAGTCGGCCCGGATCGGGAACTCGCGGTGCCCGCGGTCGACAAGGACGGCCAGCTGCACGGCCCGGGGGCGGCCGTGGTCGCGCAGGGCGTCCAGCGCCGCGCGCACGGTCCGGCCGGAGAACAGCACGTCGTCGACCAGGATCACCACGCGGTCGTCGATGCCGGTGTCGGGCAGGGTGGTGTCCGCGAGCGGCCGCGTCGGGCGGCGGCGCAGGTCGTCGCGGTAGAGGGTGATGTCCAGGGCGCCCGTGGGGACCTCGACGCCGGAGAACTCGGCGATCCGCTCGGCCAGCCGGGCCGCGAGCGAGGTGCCCCGGGTCGGGATGCCCAGGAGAACGGGAGGTGCGCCCGTGCCGCCGTCGAGGGCGGTCTTCTCGATGACCTGGTGGGCCATCCGGGCGATGGTGCGCGCGACATCACCGGCGGAGAGCAGCTCGCGCTCGCCGCCTGGTGCTGCCGCGTCACGAGGGCGTGACGCCACAGCGGACTCCTTCCCCGCCTCACCGGACGGGTCCTTAAAGGACGTCGATCTCCTGCTTGCCGAGGAAATCCCCCCGATGTTAACAGGCGGCACCGTTCAGCCGTCCGGGTGGTGCCGGGGGCATCATGTTCTTGACCTGGTGACGACAATGCGTAACCATTACTCTGAGTGTTCAACTCGGCAGTCCCCCGGCGGCCCATGAGACCGACTGGGCGAGGAAACGGAGAACCACCAGATGGGCGATTACGCCAAGGCGCTCGGGGCGAAGCTCCGCGGGATCCGCCAGCAGCAGGGGCTGTCCCTGCACGGGGTCGAGCAGAAGTCCGGCGGACGCTGGAAGGCTGTCGTGGTCGGTTCCTACGAGCGCGGCGACCGGGCGGTGACCGTTCAGAAGCTGGCCGAGCTGGCCGACTTCTACGGCGTGCCGGTGGTCGAGCTGCTGCCCGAGGGCCGGGTGCCGTCCGGGGCCGAACCCGCCACCAAGATCGTCATCAACCTGGAGCGGCTGCAGCAGCTGCCTGCCGAGAAGGTCGGCCCGCTCGCCCGCTACGCCGCCACGATCCAGAGCCAGCGCGGCGACTACAACGGCAAGGTGCTCTCCATCCGCACCGAGGACCTGCGGTCGCTGGCCATCATCTACGACATGACCCCCGGCGAGCTGACCGAGCAGCTCATCGACTGGGGCGTCCTCCCGCCCGAGGCGCGACCCGCCAAGGAGGACTAGGCAACAGGCCCTCCCGCCGCCCGCGTGGCGGTGCGGGTGGCTGAACCTCGAACCAGCGCCGGCCCGACCACCCCTGGTGGACGCGCCTCGCGCGAACCAGAACCCGCGGCGGTGCGAGCTGACTGCCCTCCCGTCGCGGGACGAAACCGCCTGACCAGCGAAAAGCCCGGCGCGATCTCCGCGCGCCGGGCCTTTCTCGTGTCTTCTGCCAGGTCAGAGCACCGCGCGGATGCGGTCGGCGATCGTGCCGATCCGGCCCAGCACGCCGTTGACGAACCGCGGCGAGTCGTCCGTGGACAGCTCCCTGGCCAGGCCCACCGCCTCGTCGATCGCCACCGGGTCGGGCACGTCGGCCGCCCACAGCAGCTCGTAGACGCCCACCCGCAGCACGGCCAGGTCGACCGGCGGCATCCGCTCCAGGCTCCAGCCGTGCGCGTGCTCGGCGAGCAGCTCGTCGATGCGCTCCCGGTTCGCGGTGACGCCCTCGACGAGCGAGATCGTGTAGTCGCCGATCGGGTCGGCGTCGGTGGAGCCCACCCGGTCCGCCAGCAGCGTCACGGGATCGAGTGAACGCTGGGCGGCTTCGTACAGGATCTCGACGGCGCGCCTGCGGAGTGCGCGGCGGCCGGTCTGGCCACCGCGCCGGGGCGCCGATGCGGAGTCGGACAACCTAGGCCCTGCCCAGGTAACGGCCGTCGCGGGTGTCGACCTTCACCTTCTCGCCGGTGCTGAGGAACAGCGGCACCTGGATCTCGGCGCCGGTCTCCAGCGTGGCCGGCTTGGTGCCGCCGGTGGAGCGGTCGCCCTGCAGGCCGGGGTCGGTGTGCTGGATGACCAGCTCGACCGAGGTGGGCAGCTCGACGTAGAGCGCGACGCCCTCGTGCATCGCGACCTGGACCTCGGTGTTCTCCAGCAGGTAGTTCGCGCCGTCGCCGACGGTCTCGCGCGGCACGGTGATCTGGTCGAACGTCTCGCCGTCCATGAAGACGAAGTCCGACCCGTCGTTGTACAGGTAGGTCATGTTGCGCCGGTCGACGGTCGCGGTGTCGACCTTGGTGCCCGCGTTGAAGGTCTTGTCCACCACCTTGCCGGACAGGACGTGCTTGAGCGTGGTGCGCACGAAGGCGCCGCCCTTGCCCGGTTTGACGTGCTGGAAGTTCACGACGGACCACAGCTGTCCGTCGAGGTTCAGCACCAGGCCGTTCTTCAGGTCGTTGGTGGTGGCCACGGGTTGTCCAGTTCTCCTGTTTCCGATCGGGCCGCGCTACACGACCACGAGTTCCTTGCTGCTCAGGGTGAGGAGTTCGGGATCGGCGTCCCGCACGACCAGCGTGTCCTCGATGCGCACGCCACCGCGGCCGGCGAGGTAGACGCCTGGCTCCACGGTGACCGTCATGCCGACGGACAGTGTACCGGCGACGTTCATCGCGAGCCTCGGTGCCTCGTGCACCTCCAAGCCGACGCCGTGACCGAGCCCGTGCGAGAACTCCTCGCCGTGCCCGCCCTGCTCGATGACGCGGCGGGCGGCCAGGTCGACGTCGGCGACCTCCTGCCCGGCCAGCGACGCCTCCAGCCCGGCCTGCTGGGCCCGGCGGACCAGCTCGTAGAGGTCGGCCTGCCAGTCCGCGGGGCGGCCGAGCACGACGGTGCGCGTCATGTCCGAGTGGTACCCGTCCACGGTCGCGCCGAAATCCAGTTTGACGAAGTCACCCGCGTGCAGGGGGCGGCTGGTGGGCCGGTGGTGCGGGATCGCCGAGTTCGGCCCGGCGGCGACGATCGACTCGAACGACGGCCCGGACGAGCCGTGGTCGAGCATGCGGTTCTCCAGGTCGCGGGCGACCTCCAGCTCGGTGCGGCCGGGCCGGATGCCGCCGTGCTCCAGCAGGCTCGCCAGCGCCCGGTCGGCGGCCGCGCACGCCATCCGCAGCGCCTCGATCTCGGTCTCGTCCTTGATCAGCCGCAGCTGCTCGACCAGGCCGGGGGCGCGGGTCAGCTCGATGCCGTCCGCGACGCGGCTGAACTCGTCGTGGGCCTCGACGCTGACGTGCTGGCTTTCGAAGCCGGTGCGCCGGTGGGCGGCCGCGTCCCCGGCGGCGCGGGCGAGCAGGGCGGCGGCGCTTTCCCGCTCGATGACCCGCTCCAGGTCGGGCACCTCGGCCGCGGCCTGGGTGGTGTAGCGGCCGTCGGTGCAGAACAGCGTGCGGCTCTCGCCGTCGCCGTGGACCAGCAGCGCGGCGTTGGAGCCGGTGAAGCCGGTCAGGTAGCGGACGTTGAGCAGGTCGGTGACGAGCAACGCGTCGACGCCGGACTCGTTGAGCACCGTGCGCAGGGCGTCGCGCCGCGAGGCGTGGAGGTCGGGCACAGTGGCAGCTTAGTGCGGTGCGACGATGGGTGGATGGGTATGCGGTCCTGGCTGGTACGGGGTCTCGGCATGGCGGTGCTGCACGCGATCGCCGAAGTCGCGCTCGCCAAGGCGACGGTGTACGACCCGACGGGCCTGACGACGGCCCGGATCGCCGTGATCGCGCTGCTGGTGGGCGCCGCGGCGCTGTGGAGCGCGCTGGACGCGTGGCTGCGCCGGGAGGACGCCGGGCGCACGTGGTTCATCGCGTCGCTGGTGGCCGGCCCGGTGTCCGGGGTGCTGTACGTGATCGGCCGCGCGATCTTCGTCGACCGGACCGGCGCGGAGGAACTGTGGCCCGCGATCTCCGGTGGAGCCGCGTTCACGGCGCTGCTGGTCCTGGTGCCGGCCGGTCTGGGCCTGTTCGTCGGCGGACGGCTCAAGCGACCCGCGGACGAGCCGCCCAAGCGCCCGCGTCCCAGCCCGCGCCCGCGGACCGCCGGGGATTGAGTCAGCCGAGCGCCGCGCCGGCCGGGTAGTCACGCCACTGCGCCGGGGTCGCATCCCTCGGTCCACGAGCCGTCGGCCCCCGGCAGGGCCGCATTCACCGCGCTGCTGGTCCTGGCGCGCGGCTCAAGCGGCCCACCGCGCCCCAAGCCCGTGCCCACGGGCCGATCGGAATAGCACACG